>NZ_JAKRMO010000002.1:0-108323 GCF_022346485.1 Brachybacterium sp. ACRRE
AGAAGCGCCCCGCCCGCACACGAGAAGCGCCCCGCCCCCGAATGCTCGGAGGCGGGGCGCTTCGCACGTCGCGGCTCAGGCCGAGACGGAGGGGATCACTTCGCGGCGCCCTTGGCGGCGACGGCCTGGACGACCAGGTTCGCGAAGACGTCCTCGTGCAGACGCACGGTCGCCTTGTACTCGCCGAGCGACTTGATGGGAGTCGTGAACTCGACGGAGCGGCGGTCGATGTCGCGGTCGAACGCGGTCTTCACGGCGTCGGCGACCTCCTTGGAGGTCACGGCGCCGAAGAGACGGCCGTTGGTGCCGGCGCGCTCGGAGACGACGACGGGCTTCGACTCGAGCAGGGCCTTGAGCGACTGCGCCTCCTCCAGGCTCGCCACGGCGCGCTTGCTGCGCGCGGAGCGGATCTGGTCGAGCTGGCGCTGGCCGCCGTCGGTCCACGGGGTGGCGAGCTTGCGCGGCAGCAGGAAGTTGCGCGCGTAGCCGTCCTTGACGTCGACGACGTCGCCCGCGGTGCCGAGGCCGGTGACCTCGTTGGTGAGGATGAGCTTGGTGGTCATGTGCTTCCCTTCCTCGCTCAGCGACCGGAGGTCGAGTAGGGCAGCAGGGCGATCTCGCGGGCGTTCTTCACGGCCTTCGCGATCTTGCGCTGCTCCTGCACGGACACGCCGGTGACCCGACGCGCGCGGATCTTGCCGCGGTCGGAGATGAACTTGCGCAGCAGGGCTGCGTCCTTGTAGTCGATCGACTCGACGCCCGCGGCCTTCAGCGGGTTCTGCTTCTTCTTCGGCTTGCGAAGAACAGGCTTGGCCATCGTGGTGCTCCTTGTTCCTTGGTGCGGAGCCCGGGTCTCCCCGGGATGGGTGAATGGTGTGTGCGCAGGGCGCCTGCCCTGCAGTGGTCGGGGACGCGTCCGTCCGTCGACCCCTCGGTCCCGCGCCCGGTCACCCTCGGGTGCTCAGCGCGGATCCCTCGGGATCAGAACGGCGGGTCGTCGTACCCGCCCTGGTTGCCGCCGGCCCACGGATCCTGGTCGGCGCCGCCGCCCTGGTTCCCGCCGTAGCCGCCCTGGCCGCCTCCGGAGAAGCCGCCGCCCTGGCCGCCCTGGGGGCCGCCGAAGCCGCCGCCCTGGTTGCCCTGGCCGCCGCGCTGACCGCCGCCGTTGAAGCCTCCGCCGCCGCCGCGCTGGACCTTGTTGGCCTTCGCGGTGGCGTAGCGCAGGGACGGGCCGATCTCGTCGACGTCCAGCTCGATCGAGGTGCGGTGGTTGCCCTCGCGGTCGGTGAAGGAGCGCTGCTTGAGGCGACCCTGCGCGACCACGCGGGTGCCCTTCTCGAGGGACTCCGCCGCGTTCTCGGCGGCGTCGCGCCACAGCGAGCAGCGCAGGAACAGGGCCTCGCCGTCCTCCCACTGGTTCGACTGGCGGTTGAACGTGCGGGGGGTGGAGGCGATGGTGAAGGAGGCCACGGCGACGCCGGACTGCGTGAAGCGCAGCTCGGGATCGGCCGTCAGGTTCCCGACCACCGTGATGATCGTGTCATTGGCCATGCTCTGCTCCTGATCTCCGGGTGCTCTCGTGCGGGGGTGGGGTGCGGCGAGCCGACGTCGGCTCCGTCATGCGGCTGCGGGTCCGGGGTCCCCTGTCTGCGGGGTCCGCGGGGTCCGCGGCCGACGGGCCGGTCAGCTCTCGCGGATCACTTCGCGTCGAGACGCATGAGCTTCGTGCGCAGGACGGACTCGTTGAGTCCGAGCTGGCGGTCGAGCTCCTTGGCGGTCTCCGACTTCGCGGTGAAGGACAGGACGACGTACACGCCCTCGGACTTCTTCTGGATCTCGTAGGCGAACTTCCGCTTGCCCCAGACGTCCACCTCGTCGATGGTTCCGCCTTCGGCAGGGATGACCTGCACGAGCTTCTCAAAAGTGGTGCCGACGGTCCGCTCGTCGATCGACGGGTCGAGGATGACGACCATCTCGTACTTGCGCATGTTCGAGTACCCACCTCCTGTGGTCTCAGCGGCCACGGGACTTCCGTGGCAGGAGGGTTCCATGCTGTCCGGGCCGCTCGGATCGCGGCACAGACCAGCCAAGACTACCCGGGCGTGCGCAGGCCCGCCAGGCCGATGCACGGCGTGCGCGGGGGATCACAGGGACGGGCCCGAGGGACGTGGCGCCGAGGGCCGGGGCAGAGGGCCGAAGACCCTCAGACGGCGCGGCTCACTCGCCGTCGTCCTTCGTGGCCTTCTTCGAGTCGCCCGAGCCGGAGTCCGTCTTCTTGTCTCCCGAGCCCTTGCCGGAGTCGCCCTTGCTGTTCCCGGAGTCCCCGC
This sequence comes from Brachybacterium sp. ACRRE, assembly GCF_022346485.1. NCBI lineage: Bacteria > Bacillati > Actinomycetota > Actinomycetes > Micrococcales > Dermabacteraceae > Brachybacterium > Brachybacterium sp. ACRRE. The sequence goes on from NZ_JAKRMO010000002.1 coordinate 2,328, forward strand.
CCTTGTCGCCGGAGTCCTTCGAGTCGTCCGAGTCGTCCTTGCTCTTGTCGGAGTCGTCGCCCTTGTCCTTGTCGGAGTCCTTCGAGTCGTCCTTGCCCTTGTCCGAGTCGTCCTTGTCGGACTCCTTGTCCGTGGGCTTCTCGGACTTCGAGGACTCCTCCTCGGTGGGCTTCTCCGACTTGGAGGACTCCTCCTCGGTCGGCTTCTCCGACTTCGAGGACTCCTCGTCGCTGGGCTCCTCGGACGGCTCCTCGGTCGGCTTCTCCGTGGTGGGCGCCTGCGTGGTGGTCGGGGCCTTCGTCTGCGGGGCCTGCGTGGTGGGCGCCTTCGTGGCGTTGCCGGCGGAGGTCTTCTGGTTGTCCAGGACGACCTCGCCGTCGAACTGCTCGATGGGCTCGCCCTCGAGGGTCTGGGACATGATGCGGCCCCAGATCGTGGCCGGCCATGCGCCGCCCGTCATGCTCGAGACGCCGCCGAACGGGGTGAGCTGCTCCTCGCTCTTGCCGTCCTCGGAGGGCTGGAACATGCCGACCGCGGTCACCATCTGCGGGGTGAAGCCCACGAACCAGGCCGACTTGAAGCTCTCCGAGGTGCCGGTCTTGCCGGCGACGGGGCGTCCGCCCATCACACCGGCGACGCTGCGGGCCGATCCGGTCGACGGCGGGCCCTGCAGGGCGACGGTCGCGTTGATCGCGACCTTCTCGTCGAGCACGCGCTTCGAGCTGTCCTTGTGCTCGTACTCGTCGGAGCCGTCCGGGTTGGTCACCGAATCCACGATGTAGGACTCGTGGTGGACGCCCTTGGCGGCGATCGTCGCGTACGCCTCGGCCATCTCGCGGACGGTCGGCGAGGCGCTGCCCAGCACGTTGGAGGCGTCGTCGTTCAGACCCGGGGTCTTCTCGGGGATGCCCAGCTGCACGGCGGCCTTGCGGGTCTTCTCTGGCCCCATGGCGACGTTCAGCCCGGCGTAGGCGGTGTTCACCGAGTTCGTGGTCGCCTGCCGGAGGGTGATCGGTCCGTAGGAGGTGTGGCCGAAGTTGTTCACCGTCCAGCCGCCGAAGGTCCGCGGCGAGTTGCCGTCCCAGGTCGAGTTCAGGCCGTAGCCGTTCTCCAGACCCGCGATCAGGGCGAAGCTCTTGAAGATCGAGCCGGCCTGCATGCGCGACTGCGTGGCGTCGTTGATCGACTGCTTCACGAAGTCGGGCCCGCCGTACATCGCGGTGATCGCGCCGGAATCGGGGTCGATCGACATCGTGCCCACGCGGTTGGCGTCGGGCCGGCCCTCGTCCTTCAGCCCGTCGATGGTGTCGACGGTGATGTCCTGGTCCTTCTTGGAGACCGTGGAGACGATCTTGTACCCGCCGGTGTTGATCTCCTCCTCGGTGAAGCCCTGGCGCTCGAGCTCGCTGCGCACCATCATCAGCAGGTAGCCGTTGGTGCCCTCGAGGTAGTTCTGCTGCTTGTTCTTCGTGGTCTTCGGGAACTCGAGCTTGTCGGCCTGCGCCTCGGTGAGGGCGCCGGTCTGGTTCACCTCGCGGGTGATCACGCGGTCCCACTTCTTGGCCGACGCCTCCTTGTCGTTCGCGGGGTCGTAGGCCGACGGGGCCGGGATCACGGCGACCAGCAGCGCCGCCTCGGACTCGTCGAGGTCCTTCGCGTCCTTGCCGAAGTAGGCCTCGGAGGCGGCCTGGATGCCGTAGGCGCCGCGCCCGAAGTAGATGGTGTTGAGGTAGCGGGAGAGGATCTCGTCCTTGCTGAGCTCCTGGTCGGCCTTGAGCGCCATGATCATCTCCTTCACCTTGCCGGTGTAGGAGGTGGTGGTGCCCGTGTAGTACCGCTCCACGTACTGCTGGGTGATGGTCGAGCCGCCCTGACGGGCGCCGCCGCGGAGGTTGTTCCAGAGGGCGCGCACGATGCCCTTCGGGGACACGCCGCGGTTCTCGTAGAAGGTGGAGTCCTCGCTCGCGACGACCGCATCCTTCACGGTCTGCGGGATGTCGTCATTGGGCAGGATCGTGCGGTTGACCTCGGAGAACTGCCCCATCTCGGTCTTGCCGTCGGAGAAGTAGACGCGCGTGGTCTGCGCGACGGCGACGTCATCGGCCTGGGGGACGTCGGTCGAGTTGTAGAGCCAGACGGCCCCGCCCAGGCCCAGCAGCACGATCAGCGCGATGGCGCCGCCGAACATGCGCAGCGAGGGGAACCAGCGCAGCGGGCCCTTCTTGCCGGCGCGCGGGTAGTTCAGCGCGGCGGCCAGACCGGTGCGCTTGGCGCCCCCACGGCCTCCCTTGGCCCCGCGGCCCGAGCCGGCCGCTGCCGAGGTGCTGCGCTTCGCGGTCCCGCTCTTCGCGGTCCCGTTCCTGGCGGCTCCGCTCCTGGCCGCACCGCTCGCTCCGGCGGCTCCCGCCCCGGCGGTGCCGGCGCGGCGCGCGGTGCGGCTGGTGCCCTTGGGCGAACCCTCGTTCGCGGATCGGGCGGCTGCCGAGCTCGCGCCCGCGCTCCTGCCCGATCCCTTGCCCGTGCTCTTGCCGGCGCCCGCACCGCTCGTGCGGCTGCGGCCCTGGGAGCCCGGGAACTGCTTGCGCGCCGAGGAGGCGCCGTCGCCGGCGCCGCGGGACCGGCCGGTGCCGGAACCGCCGTCGCGTCCGGATCCGGACGACGGACGCGAGGGTCCACGAGAATCGCTCACAGCTGCTCCTGACGGCTCGACTCCAGGGCATCCCGGTGCGCCTGGGGCAGGCGTCCGGGGGCGAGGCGCCGAAGGGCACGGCGTCGCAGTCCTCCAGTATCCGCACGAGCGCGCACGGATGGGAACGCCCCGGCGGTGACCATCACACGGCCTTCACCCCACCCGTCCAGGTGGGACGAGGTGCGGGTGGCCCATGCCACAGCCGTCCCGGAGGGTGGTGCGGTCCTGCGTCAGCTCACCGCCGGAACGGCCGTGCCCCGCGGTCGCACGGATCGTTCACCCACGATCCTCCCACCAGGCGCGCAGGCGGCGTTCGGCCTCCTCCTCGCCGAGGGGGCCGTGCTCCATGCGCTCCTCGAGGAGGAAGGCGTAGGCCTCGCCGACCTCGCGGCCCGGGGGGATGCCCAGGACCTGCATGATCCGGTTGCCGTCGAGGTCGGGGCGGATCCTGTCGATCTCCTCCCGTGCGGCGAGCTCGTCGATGCGCTCCTCGAGGTCGTCGTAGGCGCGGGCGAGGGCACGGGCCTTGCGGCGGTTGCGGGTGGTGACGTCGGCCCGGGTGAGGCGGTGCAGGTGCTGCAGCAGCGGACCGGCATCGGTGACGTAGCGGCGCACGGCCGAGTCCGTCCAGCCGGAGTCCGCGTAGCCGTGGAAGCGCAGATGGAGCTCGACCAGTCGGGCGACGGCCTTCGTGGTGTCCTTGTCGAAGGCGAGCTTCTTCATGCGCTTGGCGGTCATGCGGGCGCCCACGATCTCGTGGAAGCGGAAGGTGACCAGGCCGCCGGGCTCGAAGCGGCGGGTGGCGGGCTTCCCCACGTCGTGCATGATCGCCGAGAGCCGCAGCACCAGGTCGGGGCTCTCGCAGGGGCCGCCCGATCCGGCGGGGCTCTCGAGGTCGATGGCCTGATCGAGCACGGTGAGCGTGTGCTCGTAGACGTCCTTGTGATGGTGGTGCTCGTCGCGCTCGAGGCGCAGCGCGGGCAGCTCGGGGAGCACGTGCTCGGCGAGCCCCAGATCGACCATGAGCTCGAGGCCGCGGCGCGGGTGGGCGCCCAGCAGGAGCTTCACGAGCTCGTCGCGGACCCGCTCGGCGGAGACGATCTCGATGCGCGCCGCGAGCTCCCGGATCGCCGCGGCGGTCCGGTCCTCGATGGTGAAGCCGAGCTGGGAGACGAAGCGCACGGCGCGCATCATCCGCAAGGGGTCGTCGTCGAAGGACTGGCCGGGCTCGACAGGGGTGCGCAGCAGCTCGCCGGCCAGGTCGTGCAGGCCGTCGAAGGGGTCCACGAACTCGAGCGAGGGCAGGCGCACGGCCATCGCGTTCACCGTGAAGTCGCGGCGCGAGAGGTCGCCGGCGAGGGTGTCGCCGAAGGCCACCTCGGGCTTGCGGCTGGTGGGGTCGTAGGACTCGGTGCGGTAGGTCGTGATCTCGACCTTGATGCCGTCGCGGGTGGCGCCGAGGGTCCCGAACTCACGGCCCATGTCCCAGATGGCGCCGCCGTGGGTCCAGCGCCGCAGCACGGTCTCCGTCTCGTCGGGACGTGCGGAGGTCGTGAAGTCCAGGTCGGCGCTCGAGCGGCCCAGCACCGCGTCCCGCACGGGCCCGCCGACGAGCGCGAGCTCCTGCCCGGCCTCCTCGAAGAGGCGTCCGAGCTCGTGGATCGGCGCGGGCAGCGCCTGGAACATCGAGGTCGCGCGGGTGCGCGCGGCCGTGAGACGTGCGGAGCGCTCGTCGGGGTGCTGCGGGTCGGTCACAGGAGTCCTGTCATGTCTGGGGCGCGGGGCGGTGAGATCCCGGGACGAGGGCTCCGCGGGGCCGACGGCCGTGAGGGATGCCCTGTGGAGATCTCGCGGCAGGCCCGGTCACCTGCCGGGCTCTACCGTATCGGCCGCATACAGTGTCCCCATGTCCGAGCCGAGCCCGTCCGTGCACCCGCGCGCGCCGCTCCCCGGACCCCGGACCCTCGCGTCGGCCGCCCCGCGCCTCCTGCTGGTGGCGCTGCTCGCCCTCGCTCCGGCGCTCCTGATGCCGACCGGGCCGGCGATCGCGCAGGTCACAGCCTCGCAGGCCCCGTCAGCTCCGTCGGCACCGTCGACCCCGTCGGCTCCCCGGCCCGCGGAGCCCGAGGCGAGCGGCGGGGTGAGCCTCGACCTGCTCGACGGCGGGGCCGTCACGCTCAAGCCCGGGGGGAAGCTCACGCTGAAGGTGCGGCTGACCAACCGCGGCACGACGACGATCGAGGATCCCGCGCTCGAGCTGCGGGTGCGCACCGATCGCGTCACGGACCGGCGCACGCTCGCGCAGTGGCAGCAGCAGGACGGCCCGGACACCTACGGCGTCCCCGCGACCACCGAGAAGGGCCCCTCGACGCTCGACGCGGGCGACTCCGCCGAGCTCACCCTCTCGGTCGACGCCGATGATCTGGGCCTCTCGACCGCGTCCTACCTGTGGGGGGCGCGGCGCCTGTCGGTGACGGCCACGGATGCCGACGGCCCCCTGGCCTCCCTGCGCTCGTTCACCGTGTGGCGGCCCGACGACGCCGACGCGAAGATCGCCGGGAGCGTGCTGCTGCCGCTGTCGGCGAGCGACCCCGGCGCCGCGGTCACCGATCCGGACGCGTACGAGGCGTCGGCCGAGAACGGCCGGCTCAAGGATCTCGAGGGCCTCGCCGCGCGCGACGACGTGGACTGGATGCTGGATCCCGCGCTGCTGGATCCGCCCGCGCTCTCGGACGCCGGGTCCGGTGGCTCCTCGGGCTCGGGATCGTCGGGGTCCGACTCCTCGGCGGATGCGGACGACGGGGACGACACGGGGGACGACGGCGACTCCGCGCAGACCCCGCCCGCGCGCTTCACGACGCCCGATGCCACGAAGCACCTGGCCGACACCCTCGCCTCGGGGGCGAAGGACCGCGACGTGATCGGGCTCCCGTACGCGCAGTCGGACACGATCGGTCTGGAGCAGGCAGGCACCACCGACCTCTCCGACGCGCTCGCCGCCCGCAGCGAGAAGGTCTGGGAGGACGCCCACATCGACCCCCTCGGCGAGGCGGTGACGATCCCGGGCGAGGAGGCGAGCGGCGAGACCCTCTCCCAGGCCGTGACCAGCGGCGCCGATCTGCTCGTGGTGCCCTCGTCCTCCCTGCGCGCGGACCCCGTGGGGACGGTGACGCCCTCCTCGGTCGGCACCTTCACCGCGGGTGATCGGACCGTGCCCGTGCTGGCGCCGGACCCGACGCTCTCCGAGGAGGTGTCCCAGCTGCGCACGGGCGAGGACGTGCAGCAGGTGCGCCAGCGGATCCTCGCGGAGACCGCCGTGATCGCCTCGGATCAGTCGAGCGCGCAGCGCCAGGTGCTCATCGCCCCGCAGCTCGGGGAGGACATGGACGAGGGTGCCGTCGCCTCGACCCTCGACGCCCTCGACGCCGCGCCCTGGATGACGCAGGGACACGTCTCCGACCTGCTGGACGCGGCCGAGGACGGCGACATGGTGACCGACACGGGCGCCACGGGCGACGGCCTCTACGCGCTCGGCGAGCTCGACGCGGACGACGTGCACCCGTCGGGCCCCGGCGAGGACGGCACCTGGGCGCACCTTCCGCGCGCCCGATCCCGCGACGAGGTCGACACGGGGACTCTGCAGTCCCTGCAGCGGTCCCTGCGCTCGATGAGCACCGTCGCCGCGGTCGCCGAGGACGACGCACCGTTCTCCGCGACGCGCAGCCTGATCCTCACCACGACCTCGACGACGCTCGCGAAGGACCATGACGAGGCGTCGCGCCGCGCGAGGACCGCGCAGAAGGACGTCGCGGCGATGCGCGAGGCCATCCACGTGGTGCCCGCCTCCGGCTACAACCTGGTCTCCGACTCGGCCGGCGTGCCAATCACCGTGACCAACGACCTCGACAGCCCGATCACGGTGAAGGTCGACGTGAGCACGGACCGGCCCATCGTGCGCGTGGGCGACCCGACCACGGTCGAGGTGCCCGCGCGGCAGAAGAAGGAGGTGACGGTCCCGATCGACGCGATCGCGAACGGGACCGTGACCCTCACCTCCACCGTCCGCTCGGAGGACGGGGAGGAGCTCGCCGCACCCGTGTCGGTCCCGCTCAGCGTGAACCCGGCATGGGAGAACTGGACGACCATGGTGCTGGTGGGCGCCATGGGCGTGCTCGTCGTGGTGGGCGTGCTGCGGGCCCGACGCACGGGCTCGCGCCGCCGTGCCGCCGCGGCCGAGCTGACGGACGATGGCGAGGGGGAGGCCGCAGGGGATGCGGCCGACGAGGAGAGACGATGAGCGCACCACGACGCATCCAGCACCGGCCGCGGCATCTGCGGCCGGGCCCGCCGCGTGCCCGGCCGCGACAGGCCCCGGCGCGCCCGGCCCCGTCCGCCGCCACGACGGCCCCCGCACCTGCCGACCCGTCGGCCCCCGCCGCCCCGAGCACCGACGCGGCGCAGCAGGTCTTCTCCTCGCGCACCCCGGCTCCCGCGCGCCGCACCGCGCCGGTCTCCGACGAGGTGGCCGCCGCGCAGGCGGCCGACCTCGAACGGGCGGTCGCGACCCTCGACGAGACGACGGGTTCGCTCGACCCGATCACCGAGCAGATCGCCACCGGCAGGGGTGACCGCTCCACCGACGGCGCCGGCGGCTCGACCGACCGTGCGGGCGGCTCGACGGATGGTGCGAGCAGCACGACCGACGGCGCGGGCGACACGACGGATGGCGCGGGCGACACGGCCGACGCGTCCGCTCCGAAGCTCACCAGCACCCGCGCCCGGCTCATGCGCGCGACCGCCGTGATGGCACTGGGCTCGACGGTCTCCCGCGCGCTCGGGTTCGTGCGCAACTTCCTGTTCGGCGCCATGTTCCTGGGCATCAGCAGCTCCGTGGGCAGCGCGTTCAGCTCCGCGAACGTCGTGCCCAACACGATCTGGATCATGATCGGCGGCGGCACGCTGAACGCGATCCTGGTGCCCGCGATCGTGCGGGCCGCGAAGCGTCCCGACCGCGGCAGCGACTTCACCTCGCGCCTGTTCACCCTGGTCACGGTCGCCGCGGGCGGGGTGACCCTGCTCGCGATGGTGCTCGCACCGCTGCTCATGGTGCTCACCAACGGCTCGCTCCCGCCGGACACCTACGCCCTGGCCGTGCAGCTCGTGTACTGGATGATGCCGCAGATCCTGTTCTCGGCGCTCTACCTGATGCTCGGCCAGCTGCTGAACGCGCACGACTCCTTCGGGCCCTACCAGTGGGCTCCCGTGCTCAACAACCTCGTCGCGATCGTCGGCGCGCTGATCTTCCTCGCGATCTGGGGCAGGCAGGGCGATCCGACGGCCTGGACCGTGCCGATGGTCGTGGCCCTGGCCGCGATGAACGTGGGCGGCTCCGCGATCCAGGTCGTCTTCCTCTGGTACTTCGTGCGCAAGCTCGGGCTGAAGCTGCGCCCGAAGTGGGGGTTCCGCGGTCTGGGACTGGGCAAGCTCAGTCGCATCGGCATGTGGAGCCTCGGGATGCTGATCGTCGGCCAGCTCGCGCTGTACGCCGGACGCTGGAGCGTGGGCGGCGCCGTGGAGGCGGCCGAGACCAGTCAGGGGACCGACGCCTCGAGGCTCTTCCCGGGCCTGGGCACGATGGACTGGGCGTACACCGTCTTCATGATCCCGCAGGGGATCCTCGCGGTCACCCTGGTCACCGCCGCGTTCCCGTCGATCTCGCGGAGCGCCGACGAGGGCGACCACGAGCGCGCCCTGCACCGGTATCAGCAGACCAACCGGATCCTCGCGGTGCCGATGATGCTGTGCGCGGCCGTGTTCATCGCGCTGGCCGGGCCGATCATGTGGGTGATCGACGGCGGCTCGAGCGTCGCCGGTGCGCAGGCGAGCGCGTGGGTCCTCGCCGCGTACATGCTGGGACTGGTGCCGTTCTCCGCGAACTACCTGACCAAGCGCGCGTTCTACGCGTACGAGGATGCCCGCGCCCCCTTCTGGATGCAGATCCCGACCTCGGCTCTGCCTCTGCTGGGCGTGGCGCCGGTGCTGCTGTTCGTGGATCCGCACTGGCAGGCGGCGACGGCGGCCCTCGTGGTGTCGCTCGGCAACGTCGTCGGCTGGGCGTACGGGCAGTGGATGCTGCGGCGGCACGCCCGCGCGCTCGGTGCCTCGCTGGACGGAGGCGCGAAGGCGATGCTGCTGCTGGGCCGGCTGCTCGTGGCGGCCGTGGTCGCCTACCTGGTGGGCGACGGTCTGGTCGCGCTGATGGGCGGGGCGATGTGGATGAACCGCGTGCTCACCGTCGTCCTCGGCCTGGTCGTCGGGGCGGTGGCGAGCGCCGTGTTCGTGGCGGTCGCGTGGGCGCTGCGCGTCGAGGAGCTGCGATCGCTGATGGCGATGGTGCGCGCGCGGATGCCCGGCGGCGGCCGCCGGTCAGCGGGCACCCGTAGCATGTGACAGGCCGCAGGGCATCAGGATGTCGGAGAGGGACGGACACAGGTGAACGAACGACACCACGAGCACGCGGTGCGCGAGCGCTGGAGCGTCGAGGCGAAGATCCCGCTGTCGGGCGTCGCCGAGGGCGCGTCCTGGCATCGCGCCCGCTCCGTGCGCTCCGGTGAGCTCGTCACCCTGTTCATGGTCCACGGCGACCTCGCTCTCGAGGTCGCCGACGCCGCCCGCCGCGCCTACCTCGTGGAGAACCCTCGCCTGCTCCCGGTGCTCGACGTGACCGTGTTCGGGGATCCGCGCGAGGCCGGCGAGGGATCGGCCGACGGCGCTCCGCTGACCGTCGTCGAGTACCCGGCCCCGCCGGCGCCGCCCCTCGCCGCGCTGTTCGCGCAGGGCGCGCTGCGCCCGGAGACCGCGCGGTCGATCATCGGCGAGGCCGCGTCGGGCCTCGAGGCCGCTCGCCGCCGCGGTCTGCGCCATCAGCATCTCGACTCCAACCGGGTCTTCGTGGACACCGCGAGCGGGGAGGTGGCGGTGCTGGGCGTGGGCGTCGAGGCCGCCGCCCATCGCGATGCCGAGCACGACGGCCGCCTCGCCTCGTTCCTGGACGTGACCGCGCTGGTCGCGCTGCTGTACCGGGCGCTCACGGGCGCCTCCCCGTCGGCCGCCGACGGTCCGTTGCCCCGCCCCTCGCGGATCAGCACGCGGAACATCCCGCAGGACCTCGACATGCTGTGCGAGCTCGTGCTCACCGAGGGCGATCAGCCCGTGCCGGAGACCACGCGCGACCTCATCGCCGAGCTCGAGCCCTGGCAGTCCATCCCCGTCACCCTCGAGGCCTACGATCCCCAGGATCCCTCGCGCGCCCCCCGGGACGCGCAGGCGACGACCGCGGGAGCACGCGACGCAGGCACCGCAGGCACCGGCACCACCGCAGGCACCGCGGCCGCCGCGGCCGCCACGGACACCGCGACCGCCGCGGGCACCTCGACCGCCGCGGGCACCGCCGCACAGGATCCGTCCGGCGGGGCACAGGACAGCTCCAGCTCCGCGGGCGCTCCGGGTCGACCCCCCGGGGCCGAGGACACCTCCTCCCCGGTGCCCGAGGGGCAGGGTCCGACGGAGGGCTCGAGCACTCCAGCGCCCAGCGCCTCCGGCGATGCGGGAGCCCGATCCCCGCGAGAGGGCTCCGCGGGGCGCCTCGACCTCGACCAGGAGCCGCGCGCAGACATCGAGAAGGTGCACACCAGTCGCACCGCCCGTCGTGCCGCCGCGGCGGCTGCCGCCGGAGCGGCGACCGGTGCGGCAACTGGTGCAGCGGGCGCAGCAGCCGCTGGAACGGACTCGACCTCCGGTGGCACGGACGCGACGTCCGAGAACACAGGCGCGACCACCGGCGGCACGGCTCCGACCACGGGCGACGCGGCTCCGACCACCGGCGACGCCGGCGCGGGCGCCGCCGACAGCGCTGCACCCTCCGGCGACGCGGCTGCGACGACGGCGCACCCCTCCGGGCCGAGCGCGTCCAGCGCACCGTCGGCCGATGCGGGAGCATCTCCGTCGGCGGATGCGAGCTCCTCCTCGGCGGCAGCGCCCACCGCGGAGGACGCCGCGGCTCCCGAGGCGCCACCGGAGGACACCACGGGGACCGAGGCCGCCGAGTTCGTGCGCGACCTGCACCTCTCCGAGACCCGCAACAAGGCCGCCTTCCCCGGGCACCTGGATGTCCAGGAGAAGGAGAACCCCCTGGTCGCGGCGACGATCCCGCCGGCAGCGGCAGGTCGCAGCGCCGTGCTGCCCGGCTCCTCCCGCGACGCGGACGAGGCCTCGTGGACGGATTCCGTCGCGCAGACCCCCGTGGAGGAGGAGGACGCCTCACCCGGACCGATCATCGTGCGCGGACGCCCCGTCACCTACGGGGACGAGGACCAGGACGCCTGGGCGGCGACGCCGCATCGGGGCAGCGCTCTCGTCCGCGACGTCGTGGGTGTCGCGATGAGCGCCGAGGACAGCTCGAACGTGTACACGACCACGGCGGAGCCCGACGAGCAGCGCTCCCGGCAGACGCAGTGGATCCTCATCGGCGCCGCCCTTGTCGTGATCATCGCCCTGGTCTTCGCGATCACGAGCGTCACCTCGGGGCTGCGAGAGGCAGCCACGGGCCCGAACGAGAAGGCGACGACGCAGCCCGCGCCCACCGAGTCGAAGACGAACGCGCAGGTCCAGCCCACGGAGACCACGGAGTCGGCGACCGAGGGCCCGCCTCCCACCTTCGGCGAGCCCGAGGTCTTCGCCGAGGGCGGCAACGGCAACGCGGACCACTCGGAGGATTCGAGCCGCCTGACGGACGGATCGAAGGACTCCTACTGGTCCACGAAGATCTACCAGAGCGCGGACTACTCGGGCCTGAAGGACGGCATCGGCATCAAGCTGCCGTTCGAGAAGACCTCGACGCTGAAGAAGATCACCGTGAGCACGGCCGATTCCGAGGGCGGCTCCCTGGAGCTGTACGCCCTGAAGGAGGACGGCAGCCGCGGCGACAAGCTCGGCGACGGCGAGTTCACCGACGGCGGGGACGTCGAGTTCACCCTCGACGAGCCCGTCCAGGCCGACGGCGTGGAGCTGTGGATCGCGGAGCTGCCGAGCAGCACCACCGGTGACGGATTCCGCGCCCGGATCCAGGAGATCAAGGCGGAATGACCGCACCCGGGATCCGCCACCGTCGCCCGGGCGCCGGACCCGGGCCGACGTCCGGCCAGGGCGTGAAGACCTGGGTGGTGGTGCTCGCGCTCGTGCTCGCGTCCCTCGTCGGACTCATGCTCTCCGAGGCCCTTCAGCAGTCGACCACCGAGGTGGCGCGCGGCAGCGCGGCGTCGTCCCCTGAGACGGGCAACGCACCCGGGAAGAATTCCTCGGGTCTGCCCGTTCTCACAGAGAGCACCTTGGGGACCGAGGCGCAGCGGCTGGTCGCCTCGGGCGGCACGTTCCAGGCGCCCGCGACCTTCGACCTCAACCGGTGCCTCGAGCAGCAGGGCGTCACCGACGCGCCGATCGTGATGGAGGAGATCGAATGGGGAGCGGACTCCGGTCAGTACTGGATGATCGTGCACGGCCCCTACCAGCGCGATTCCCTGCGGGCGAACGGCGGGATCGTGCAGATCACCGTGGTCCGTCCCACCTGCGGCACCGAGAGCGCCGACGCCGCGGGCACGCTGGTGTGGAACGGGTCGACGAACATCGGCAGCGTCTGACCGGCGCGCCCACCGCCCTGCCGGGCGCGACGCCTCCCGCCCGTTCCGCCGCCTCCCGCACCGTCCACTTCCCACGCCCCCGATCTCTCCCTCGCTCAGACCACCCGGCGTCTCCGCTCCCGCCCGACCTCCGCGTCGGTTCCCGACCTCGACGCCTGCTCCACATCGGAAGGACCCATCCATGACCCAGCCCATCCAGGCCCTCAACATCCTCGGCGGCGCCGGATCCACCACGCCCGCCGCGGCGACGACGGCCCCGGCCGCCGCTGCGACCGACAGCTCCTCGGCGGACGAGACCATCCATGAGGTCCTCATCGTCGGCTCCGGCCCCGCGGGCTACACCGCGGCGATCTACGCGGCGCGCGCCGAGATGCGCCCCGTGGTCATCGCGGGTGCGCTGGACGCGGGCGGCGCCCTCATGACCACGACCGATGTCGAGAACTACCCGGGCTTCGCGACCGGCATCATGGGCCCCGAGCTGATGGGGACCATGCAGGAGCAGGCCGAGCGCTTCGGCGCGGAGATCCTCTTCGAGGACGCGATCGACGTGCAGCTCGAGGGCCCGGTCAAGACGGTCACCCTGGAGGACGGCACCGTCTACCGGGGTCGTTCGCTGATCATCGCGACGGGCTCGGCGTACCGCGAGCTGGGCATCGAGGACGAGAAGCGCCTCTCCGGCAAGGGCGTCAGCTGGTGCGCGACCTGCGACGGCTTCTTCTTCAAGGACAAGGAGATCGTGGTCGTCGGCGGCGGCGACAGCGCGGTCGAGGAGGCCACGTTCCTCACCCGCTACGCCACGAAGGTGACCCTCGTGCACCGACGTGATGCCCTGCGCGCCTCGAAGATCATGGCCCGACGGGCCGAGAACGATCCGAAGCTCGACTTCGCGTGGAACGCGCAGGTCGTCGGCATCAACGGCCAGGAGCAGGTCGAGTCCGTGACGGTCAAGGACACCGAGACCGGGGAGGAGCGCACGCTGCCGACCTCGGCCGTGTTCGAGGCGATCGGCCACGAGCCCCGCTCCGCGCTGTTCCGCGACAAGGTGGAGCTCGACGAGCAGGGCTACATCGTGGTCCAGGGCCGCTCGACGCACACCTCCGTGGAGGGCGTCTTCGCCGCCGGCGACGTCGTGGACCACACGTACCGCCAGGCCATCACGGCCGCCGGCAGCGGATGCCAGGCGGCCCTGGATGCCGAGCGCTGGCTCGCCCTGCAGGACGACGAGCCCGAGCAGCTCGCGACCGCCGGTGCCCGCGAGGCCTGAGGCCCGCACGCTGCACCCCGAGGCCGTCATCGTTCTGGTGACGGCCTCGTGGTGTCTGCCGTGCCGGCCCGCGCGCACTCTGCTCCAGGAGCTGCAGCGCCGGTGGGGTGACCGGGTCTTTCCGCTGGTCCTCGACGCTGACTCGGCGCTGGCGAGCCGCGCCGACGTCGATGCATACGTCCGCGCTTCCGGGACCGGCGACGATGCCGGGGACGAGGCCGAGGCCGATCATGGGGTCACTGCACCAGATGGTGTTCCGGGCGCTCCTGTTCTCTCACGTCTGGCGGTGGATCATCTCCCCACCTGGATCCTTCTCCGCCCCGCGGATCAGCACGGAGAACCGGATCCACACGTCCAGCTCCTGCCGCACGCTCCGGAGGAAGATGGTGTCCCCGGCACCACGCTCGCGGGGGAGAGTCTGGAAGGGCACGGTCTCGTGCTCGAGGGAGCCTGGCGGGAAGCCGGGCGTCGCATCGGGGCTGTACCGAAACTCGAGATCCTCGCTCTCGTGGACGAGCCGGACGCGTCTCACGCTGCTGGAGCCGCGGTCCGAGCCGCCGAAGACCGACGCTGACACTCTGGAATCCGGAAGGGCGACGCAGAGCGGCGGCATCTGGGCGACGAGGCCGTCGATGGCGCAGAAGGTGTGACGCCATGTCTCCAAAGCGTGCTCCAGGCGAGAACCATGGACGCAGTCTCGGAGTCCGATTCGCCTCGCGGCGTTGAATGGGCCCGAGAGTGCGCGTTTCACGATCCTGCAGGGTCGACGCTCCCAGATCGCCACACGTCGCCGTTCTGGGACTGGTGCATCGCCACGCCGTTCCCACGAGGACCGATACCGAGACTGATGCTTGGGTCCACACATCTTCACACCGTTGTCCACAGTCGCCAGGCCACTTCTCCACAGAGTTATCCACATTGTGCTTCACGTTCGCGCGTGTTCCGCCTTCGCTCTCCGCTCGACGGGGGACGCGCGCTGGGTTCCTGACCAGGGGCTTTATGGCCACACATGACACTGTGTGACTCAGCTCGCATGACGCCGCCCTCGCTTGTCCACCCGTGTGTCCACCGGATTGCGCACTCCGCAACACGTTGTCCACATCCTCGTGCACACTGTGCATGCCCACGTGAAACCCATGGGCGCTGCGCCCTCTCGCCGCGGGCCGTAAATCATTCGTGACATCGCGTCGGTCCTTCGCCAGCGCGCGTTGCGCGCACGGGATCGGGTTTCACGCGAAACCCGAACGGCGCACTGGACGTGCCCGGCCGCCTCGTATCATTCGTGCCGAGGTCCGTCGCGGTCACAGTGTCGTACCCGAAGGCCCGAGCCCACCGGCCATGGCAATGGCGCCCGTCCATACCCTCACCCAATCTGTACGCGCGATGTCTCGTCGCACGTGGAACCTCATCCACACGAGCACTGCACCGTGCATCCCGCGATGGGGGTCCGGCGTTTCACGTGAAGCATGGTCACCATGTCCTTCAAGACCTCGTTCGCGCGAAGGGCTCGTGCGCGCCTCGCGCATAAAATGAATGCGGCCACCGCGGTCGCGAGCTCCATGCGACGCTCGAGAAAGGCTTGCATCCACACGTCGAGCGGGTGGCGCGAAGACAAACACGCAGGTCAGTCGCCCTTTTCTCCTTCGTTGCACGTGGAACACCGAGTAGCCCCGCTGCAGCCCGTCCCTAGAGAGCATGTGGAGAAGCCACTCAGCATGTTTCCTACGTCCCGCACTCGTTCCACGTGGAACACCGCGTTGGCGATGTCGTCCCGTTCGTGACATCGCCCAGGATCGCAGCAACCCCATCAACACTTAGCCCAGGGCGGCGTTTCACGGGAAACGGTCGTTGATTGCGTACTCCGGAGCCCTTCAGATAGATGCAACATCCCCGACACGGCACTCTGGCGCCGGTGGAGCTGCATCGGACTGCGCTCGACAATGTCGACGAACGCTGACCACACAGGGCGGTGACTGCGCCCCGACTGGAGAGCCGTGCACCGCGCCAGGACAACGTTCGTTCCACGTGGAACAACAAGCCCTCCGTGAAGAGGGCGGTCACCTGCAATCGGCCAACAATCTCGTCTGCACATCGCCGCGGCGCGTTCCACGTGAAACTCGAGCTGCTACTACGACACGTGGACTCGTCCCGAATCACGAGTACATCCGCTCTGCCCAGCGAGCCACGTTTCACGTGGAACGTCTCGGCGACGTTCACGCCCGTGTGCGGGAGCGATGCTAGATCCCCACATCCATCGGAGCGGCACAGGGTGCAGGAGAACTCAGGCCCGATGCCGGTCGAGCAGCGAGTCTCCGCACGCAGCCACCGCCGCGCCACAGCTCCCGACGGGAATGTTTCACATGGAACGACGCAGTGCGCCTCCGCTGGGATGCGAACGCAAGCCCTACAAGCAACGCTCGTTCCACGTGAAACCTGGCTTCTATCTCATCGGCAGCCCTAGTCGTCCCCAGATCAAAGACAGGATGAGGTGAAAGGGCGTTCCGGCAGGGACGCAGGCGCCCGTGCGTGACGCGGTTTCACGGGAAACTCTCTCGTGGCGCACGCACCGCGTAAGAGCGCGGGGCGTCGAATGCGTCACCAGGACGGCTTCCTCGTCGTTCCATAATCCCGATCAGCAGTGCAGTTTCCGGGGACCCTAGGTCACCAAGCAGCACTCTCGTTCCACGTGGAACACCCTCCCGAGGCCGAGTGAACCCACGACGGCACACCGTGCAGTCGACTCTCCACAGCCGAGTCCACACATGTGGAAACCACTATCGCGACGACCAGGGGTGGCGGTTACGACCGTAATGGCGGGTGATTAGCTTTTGTAGCATCTTACTGTGCTACATTTTGAAGCTGCGCATCCCGGGGATCATGGCCTACGCGAGCCTCAGCCCATCTCAAGAGAGGAGGCGAGGGCAAGGTCAGCCGACCTGGCCCAGTACGTACGGCGAACGGCGCAACCGCACGTCCCACCTATCGGCCCGGAACATCGAGCACATCATCCTCATCACCAAGCTGCTCTGTCTGTCGAACTGGACATCTGCGCCGATACGAAGAAGCCCTCCCCGCTTCAAGCGGGGAGGGCTGTATCGCGGCTCAGGCTCAGGCGCGGTCGCGCTCAGCTCTCCTGCGAGCCGAATGCCTCACCGAGGTCCAGGCCGATCTTCGCTGCGAGCCGCTCGAGATCGTCCAGGTTCGAGAACTCCATCGTGATGCGACCCTTGCGCTTGCCCACGTCGATCTTCACGGGAGCCTCCAGACGGTTCGAGAGCCGACTGGTCAGGTCCACCACGCGGGGGTTGTAGCTCGTGCGCCGGGGAGCGGGGCGGTTTGCCGCCGGCTCTGTCCCGCGGGAAGCGAGGCGCTCGGTCTCTCTCACGGAGAGCCCGTCCGCGACCACACGCTGCGCGAGCTCCTCCTGGAGTCGAGGATCCTCGATCGCGAGGAGAGCACGCGCATGGCCCGCCGAGAGCGCGCCACTGGCCAGGCGCCGCTGCACGAGGGCCGGAAGGCGCATCAGGCGCAGGGTGTTCGAGATCTGGGGCCGGGAGCGTCCGATGCGATCGGCGAGCTCGTCCTGCGTGCAGCCGAAGTCCTCGAGGAGCTGCTGGTAGGCCGCTGCCTCCTCCAGGGGGTTCAGCTGGGACCGGTGGAGGTTCTCCAGCAGGGCGTCCCGCAGCAGGTCGTCATCACTGGTGGCACGGATGATCGCGGGGATCGTCGCGAGCCCGGCCCGTCGGGCGGCACGCCAGCGCCGCTCGCCCATGACGAGCTCGAAGGACTCGCCGTCATCGGTGACGGGGATGGGCCGCACCACGACGGGCTGCAGCACGCCGACCTCGCGCAGCGAGAAGGCGAGCTCGTCGAGCTGATCATCGTCGAAGTCCGTACGGGGATTCCGGGGGTTCTCCCGGACCTCGTGGATCGGGATCTCGGCGAACTCGGCACCGGGGACCGGCATGAGGCCCCTCTGGTCATCCGCGTCGGGGTCCGCCGCGGTGTCGTCCGCTGCGCTGTCCGCCTCGTGGGCGTCATCGACGCTGGAGACCGTGTCGGAGGGTTCGACTGTCGGTGCTTCCCGCGGTGACGAATGCTCTTCCATGTCCTCGCGCGCGGGGAACCGGTGGCCGGGATCGACGTCCACGACCGGACTGTCCTCCCGAGTCGGTTCATCAGCGTCCGCAGTGGCAGCGTCCGAAACGGCCGCGTCCGGAGCCGCAGCGCCCCGCGGGGCGCTGTCCTCGTGCGCAGCGGTGGGATTCGGGGTCGGCTCGGCGCCGCCGTCGGCGCTCTGCGGTGCCTTCTCCTCGTCGGCCCGCTCCGCGGAGGGGGCGTCCGCAGCAGTGGCCTCGGTGGAAGCACCAGCACGCTTCGCCGGTGCCGTGGAACGCGTGGACTTCGTGGACCCCTTGGAGCGCGCCGCGGACGCGCCGGACGCCGGCTTCGCCGCTGCCGCAGTGGATCGAGAGGAGGACTCGGCGTCCTTCGAGGGCGAGGACTCCGCGGAAGAGGACTTCGACGAGGAGCTCTTCGAGGAGGAGGTCGCGGCCGCGCCCTTCGACGCCGTGGACTTCTTCGCGGCGGCCTTCTTGGGATCGGACTTCTTCGCCGCGGGTTTCTTCGCCGCGGTCTTGGTGGATGCGGTCCTCTTCGCGGTGGGCTTCTCGGCCTTCGCCGTCTCGGTGGACGCGTCGTCGGCGTCGGCCGTGCCGGCAGGGGCGTCCTGCACCGGTGCCTCCGAGGGGGAGGCGACGCTGCGAGCGGCGACACCCCCGCGGGCGCGGGAGGAACGGGTGGTGCGGGAGGCGGCGCGGCGCTCACGCGCATCGCGCGCCATGTCGCCCGCGATGTCCCCACGGGCGGCGCGGGCGCGCTCGGAGGACTGCCCCTCCGTCGGCTCGCCGGAGAAGAACATGTCGACGGGACGGGTGGACGCACCGCTCTCGCCGGGCTCGGCGGACGTGCGCGGATGGCTGCGCGTGCGCAGAGGCTGCTCGGCGGGAGGCGTGGACCCCCCGGGGATCAGCGCACCCAGACCGCGTCCGAGTCCTCGCTTCTGCGTCATGTCCGTCCTCACTGCTCAGTGATCGTGCGGGCCTCCGGGGCGTCCTCGCCTCTCGAGCCGTTCATGGGTTCAGGGTGGTGTGCGGCGTCCCGCTGCAGGTCAGGGGACGCTTCGGGTGGTGAGCTCGTGCGCGGCCGCCCGATAGGCGAGCGCGCCGCTGCTCGTGGGATCGTACGACAGCACGGTCTGGCCGTAGCTCGGCGCCTCCGAGATCCTCACGGAGCGCGGGATCGTCGTCCCGAAGGTCTGATCCGGGAAGTGCGTGCGGACGTCCTCCGCGACCTGCGCCGCGAGCCGGGTGCGGGCGTCGTACATCGTCAGCAGGATCGAGGAGACCACGAGCTCAGGGTTCAGGTGCTGACGCAGCAGGTCGATGTTCTTCAGCAGCAGCGTGAGGCCCTCGAGGGCGTAGTACTCGGCCTGGATGGGGATGAGCACCTCGCGGGCGGCGACCAGCGAGTTCACGGTCAGCAGGCCCAGGCTCGGCGGGCAGTCGATGAGCACGTAGTCCAGGCGCTCTCGCCCGGAGGACTCGCGAGCGGCGAGGTAGTCGCGGATCGAGCCGCGCAGACGGTTCTCGCGCGCGACCATCGAGACCAGCTCGATCTCGGCGCCCGAGAGGTCGATGGTGGCCGGGGCGCACAGCATGCCCTCGACCTCGTCGACCTCCTGCACGACGTCGTCCAGAGGGGTCGACTCCACGAGGACGTCGTACATGCTCGCGACCTCGGACTGATGGTCCACGCCCAGCGCCGTCGACGCGTTGCCCTGCGGGTCCATGTCGATGACCAGGACCTTCAGCCCACCCATGGCCAGAGCGGCCGCGAGGTTCACGGTCGTGGACGTCTTGCCCACCCCGCCCTTCTGGTTGGCCACCGTGATCACGCGCGTGCTCTCGGGAGCGTCGAACACGAGTCCCTCCAATTCCCGTCGACGGGCATGGTCCCGGGCGAGCTGACGCATGAGAGGGGTGTCGTCCATGCTCCCGGTGGGACCGGTGGAACGGCTGCGGCTCTCAGCCACGTGCCTCTCCCTTCCTCGTCCGTGCAGTGCTCGCGCTCCCGCCCTGCGGGGCGCGGCGCACCCTGACCACTGTAGTGGGAACCTCGACCTCTCCCACTCCGAGCTCCAGCACCTGGGGATCGACACCTCCCAGGCGACGAAGCACCTTCTGCGCGCTCTCGATCTCCTCGGCCGCGGAGCTCCCCTTGAGCGCCAGCAGCTCCCCGTCGGGGGCGACGAGCGGCAGGGTCCACTTCGCGAGCTTCTCGAGGGCCGCCACGGCCCGGGCCGTCACCGCGTCGAAGGTCCTCTGTCCGTGCAGATCCTCCGCCCGGGCACGGACCACCTCGACCTCGAGACCCAGCTCCTCGGCGACCTCCTCGAGCCAGCTCGCACGGCGCTGCATGGTCTCGATGAGGGTGATCCGCAGGTCGGGTCGGGCGATCGCGAGGACCACCCCGGGCAGTCCCGCGCCGGAGCCGACGTCTGCCAGCGTGCGCGTCCCCTCGTCGATCGCGTCGACGAGCAGCGCGCAGTTGATCAGATGGCGCTCCCAGAGCCTCTCCACCTCCCGCGGGCCGATGAGTCCGCGCTCGAGGCCGTCCGTGGCGAGCATGCCGACGAAGCGCTCGGCCAGGCCCAGCCGGTCACCCAGCAGGCGCTCGGCGACGGGCCGCAGTGGCTCGGGCAGCGCCGGGGCCGAGGCGCCGCTGCGACCGGCGCCCTCGGGGCCGACGGGACCGGCGCCCATCAGGACGCCGGGTAGATGACGACGTGACGGTCCTTGCCGTCCCCGTCGGACTCGGAGCGCAGGCCCGCCTGCTTGGCGACGTCGTGGACGACCTTGCGCTCGAAGGGGTTCATCGGCCGCAGCGGCACCGGACGGCCGTTCTCCCGGGCGGTCGCGACGGCGTCCTCGGCCAGGTGCTCGAGGTCGTCCTTGCGCTGCGCGCGGAAGCCGCCGATGTCGAGCATGAGGCGCGAGCGGTTGCCGGTGCGGGACTGCACGGCGAGGCGGGCCAGCTCCTGCAGGGCATCGAGGAGCTCGCCGCGCGAGCCGTTGAGCTTCGCGAGGCGGTCGGCGCCGCGGATCTCGACCGACGCGCGGTCCCCGTCCACGTCGATGTCGATGTCGCCGTCGAGATCGGCGATGTCGAGCAGCTCCTCGAGGTAGTCGGCGGCGATGTCGCCCTCCTCCTCGAGCTCGCGGACGCGCCCGGCCGGATCGCGGGGCGCGGCCGGCTCCTCCTCGTCGGAGTCCTCGTCGGCCTGCTGCTCCTCGGCCTCCGGGGAGGCGCTCTCGTCGTCGCTCGCAGAGGCCGGGGCCTCGGCGGCGGGAGCCGCGGTCTCAGCCGGAGCCGCGGTCTTGGTGGGGGCCTCGAGTGCGTCGCCGTTCTCGGGTGCGTCGCCGGTCTGCGGTGCGATGCCTGTGTCGACGCCGGAATCGGCGACCGGTGCGCT
This sequence comes from Brachybacterium sp. ACRRE, assembly GCF_022346485.1. NCBI lineage: Bacteria > Bacillati > Actinomycetota > Actinomycetes > Micrococcales > Dermabacteraceae > Brachybacterium > Brachybacterium sp. ACRRE. The sequence goes on from NZ_JAKRMO010000002.1 coordinate 23,510, forward strand.
GGCGGGGGTCTCGGGCGTCTCGACGGCGTCGTCGGAGGTGCTGGGTTCGGTCATGGTGTTCTCCTCGGGGGATGGGTGAGGCCGTGGGCCGTGCATCGGATCCGCAGGAGCGGGGCGCTCCGCCCCTGCGGGATCGTGCGGGGAACGACTCAGCGCTTGCGCTTCTTGCCCTTGTTCAGGGCGTTGGAAGGCTTCTTGCCGGACTGGTCGGAGGGCTTCTCGCCACCGTCCTGGTTGCGCGCGCGCCGCTCCTCCTGGGCTTTGCGGCGCGCCTCGCGGGCGGCCTCGAGGCGCTCGGCGTCGGTCATCTTCTTGCCGCCCTTGTTGGCCTTGGGCTGCACCCGGATCGGGGCGTCGTCGTCGACGACCACGGGCTTCTTGGGCGTGAAGTCGAGGGGCTCGAGGCCGTTCTTCTCGCGCTTGGTGTTGATGCGCTTCTGGTGCGAGGCCTCGGCGGGAGAGCCGGGCGTCGGGTACGTGTAGACCACGATCGCCTGCTGCGCCATGGTCCAGAAAGTGGTGGTCAGCATGTAGGTGAGCACGCCGATCGGCAGGCCCGGTCCCGTGATCACGTAGATGAACGGGAGCATGTAGATCATCATCTTCTGGGTGCTCGCCATCGGGCCCTCGAGGGCCGACGGCGGCATGTTCCGCATCGTCAGCTCCTTCTGGGTGATGAAGTTGCCCAGACACATCAGCGCGATGATGACGCCCGCGACGATCTTGGTGCCGATGCCGCCCGCGCCGGAGTTCAGGAAGCTGTCCGCGATGGTGACGTGGCCGAAGAGGGTCGCGTGGTAGGCGTTGGAGGCCAGGTCATGCGTCAGGGGGCCGAAGGCCTCGCCGTTCGCCGCGTCCTTGAGCTTGTAGAACAGCACCCGGAACAGGGCGAAGAAGATCGGCATCTGCAGCACGAGCGGCAGGCACGAGGAGAGCGGGTTCGCCCCGGCCTCCCGGTAGATGGCCATGGTCTCCTCGCTCATGGCCTGCCGGGACGCCTGGTCGGTCTTGCCCTTGTACTTCTTCTGCACGGCCTTGAGCTGCGGCGAGACCGCCTGCATGGCGCGCGAGGACCGTATCTGCCGGATGAACAGCGGCGTGATCAGGGTGCGGACGACGATCGTGAGTCCCACGATGGACAGCAGCCAGGTCCAGCCGGAGCTGCCGTCCATGAAGAGGTCGAGGAACCGGTGGAACAGCACCATGATCCATGCGACGGCCCACTCGATGGGATAGAGGATGTTGGGCATCGGCCTGATCTTCCTGCCGTCCGTAGGCGCATGTCGTTCATGCGGTGTGACGGCTGCGGGTCGGGGTCTCGGACAAGGGTAGGCCCTATCGGGCTGGGCGCCGCCCTCGCGAGCGATGGCCGGGACGTGGGTTCGTCCACATCCCGGGTGCCGGCACGGGATCGATCCCGCCCCGGGTGAAGGGGTTGCAGCGCACGATCCGCCAGGCGGTCAGCAGCAGTCCCTTGACGGCTCCGTGCCTGCGCAGGGCGTCCATGCCGTACTGCGAGCACACGGGGTCGAAGCGGCACGCCGGCGGCGTGTAGGGCGAGATCCCCACCTGGTAGGCGCGGATCGGAAGCATGAGCACCCGGCGCGGGAGCGCCGCGAGCGGCATCACGGCGCGGCCGCCGCTGTCGGCGTCCCGGGTGCGGTGCTCTCCGCGGACCGCTGCGCCGAGCGCTTCTCGAGCTTGCGGCGGGCGCTCGCGATCGCGCCGGTCACCTGCTCCTCGAGGTCTGCGAAGGGCACGTCCTGCACCCCGGGGAGGGTGCGCAGCACCAGGTCTGAGCGCTCGGGGATCTCGGTCATGTGGCTGCGCACGATCTCCCGCAGACGGCGGGCCACCCGATGGCGCACCACCGAGTTGCCCACCTTCGTGGAGACGACGAATCCCACGCGGGCCTCCTGGGGCTCCTCCGTGCGGAGGACCAGGTGGGCGACCACGTGGGATCGTGCGGCGCGGGCTCCTCGGCGGGTGGCCGTGCGGAACTGCTGCGCCGTGTGCAGCCGGTGGCGGGACCAGCTCATGGCCCTGCCTCCGAGATCACCGGTCGAGCCGAGGCTCAGGCCGAGAGCTCGGAGCGGCCCTTCGAACGGCGCGCGTTGATGATGGCGCGGCCGGCGCGGGTGCGCATGCGGGCGCGGAAGCCGTGCTTGCGGGCGCGGCGGCGGTTGTTCGGCTGGAACGTACGCTTGGTCATCGGTTCTCCTCGATCGCGGCACAGGGGCGTGCCTCTCGCGGTGGCTCTGGGGCCGCTGCGCGATCACGGGGGCGGGCGCTTCCGGTGTCCGGGGCCGACGTGGGGCCCGGTTCCGTGCGACTCCGCCGACCCAGGGGGCGGCACAGCGACGACTGCACGATCCTAGGCTCGGGCACACGGGGGGTCAACGGACGCGACGCTGGTCAGCCCGATTGTGGTGCGATTCTCACCCGTCGCGAGGGATCCTGCCGCGTCCCGGCGACCCTCCGGTGACGAGCCGGCGAACGATTCCTCCCGGCGATGCGCATGCTCACCCCCGGAGCGTCCCCAGGCGCTCCGAGACTGTGGAAAACTGGGTGGACAACCCTGAGCCCGTACGGAGAGCAGCATGGACGAGACAGTCGTCGACTACGACGCGACCTGGGACGAGACCCTTCGGATCCTGCGTCGGTACGAGACCGTCACCGAGCGCGCCATGGCCTTCCTGACCCTGTCCCGGCTGATGGCGATCGTCGCGGACACCGCACTGGTCGCAGCCCCTTCCACCTGGGCGAAGGACCTCTTCGAGCAGCGCATCGCCGGCGCCCTGAAGGAGGCGCTGTCCGAGGCCACGGGGCGGGAGACCCGCTTCGCCGTCACCGTCGACGAGTCCCTCTTCGAGGACGACGACGAATCCCCGCGCGGCACGGCCGCCGCCGACCGCGCCCCGTCCACCGGGGCTGTGGACACCGATGTGGACAACGTGGACGGAGCGGACGCCCAGGGCGGCTCCGCAGGTGCTCGAAGCACCGCCTCCGCTCCGTCCCCGCTGCCGTCCTCCCCGTCGTCCGTCCCCTCCCCGGACCCCGCTCCGGCGGGCGGCGCCGGAGCCCGCCGACCGTTCGGCGCCGATCGCTTCCCCGCGGAGGCGCCGACGGAGACCGGAACGGGAACGTCGGGCCCGTCGTTCGACGCTCGGAGCCGACGCGAGGATGCCGAGTGGTTCGCCCACGAGGACGATGCCCGCCGCTCGGAGAGGACGCAGCGGGTCGACGAGACCCGTGGGCCCACGGATGCCGCCCCGCCCGCCGACGAGGAGTCGACGCTGGGCTCGGACTCGCGCCTGAACGCGAAGTACACCTTCGACACCTTCGTCATCGGCTCGTCCAACCGCTTCGCGCAGGCCGCCGCCTCCGCGGTCGCCGAGGCCCCCGCTCGCGCCTACAACCCGCTCTTCATCTACGGCGGCTCGGGACTGGGCAAGACCCACCTGCTGCACGCGGTGGGCCACTATGCGCAGTCCCTGTACCCGGGCATCGAGGTGCGCTATGTGAACTCCGAGGAGTTCACCAACGACTTCATCAACTCCGTGCAGTCCGGCCAGTTCGGCAAGGCGCAGGAGTTCCATCGCCGCTACCGCGACATCGACATCCTGCTCATCGACGACATCCAGTTCCTGCAGCGCGCGCCGGAGACGATGGAGGCCTTCTTCCATACGTTCAACACGCTGCACAACGCCGACAAGCAGATCGTCATCACCTCCGACCTGCCCCCGAAGCAGCTGGGCGGCTTCGAGGACCGCATGCGCTCGCGCTTCGAGATGGGTCTGATGACGGACGTGCAGCCGCCGGACCTCGAGACCCGCATCGCGATCCTGCGCAAGAAGGTCGAGATGGAGGGCACCCAGGAGGTCCCCCGCGACGTCCTGGAGTACATCGCCTCGAGGATCTCCACGAACATCCGCGAGCTCGAGGGCGCCCTGATCCGCGTCCAGGCGCTGCATTCCCTGTCCCGGCAGCCGATGGACGTCTCCCTCGCCGAGAGCGTCCTGAAGGACCTCCTGGCCCATGACGACGGCGCCGAAGTCACGGCCGCGACGATCATCGCGCAGACCGCCTCCTACTTCGGCCTCACGGTCGACCAGATCACCGGCGGCGCCCGCACGCGCGTGCTCGTCACCGCGCGTCAGATCGCCATGTACCTGTGCCGCGAGCTCACGGACATGCCGCTGATCCGCATCGGCGAGGAGTTCGGCGGCCGCGACCACACCACCGTCATGCACGCCAACAAGAAGATCTCCGAGCTCATGAAGGAGCGACGGGCGATCTTCAACCAGGTGACCGAGCTGACGGCGCGCATCAAGAACTCGAGCTCCCAGAACGCCTGAGGCCCGATCGTCGGGTGCTGGCGACCGACGCGTGCCGGACCCTGACACACCCTGCGACAGACCATGGGTCACAGGGACGGTCGGGCCGACGTCGTCCCCAGTGTGAACAACTCTGTGGACAATGTGGAGCATCGAGCGTTCCCGCAGGGGTCGATGTGCATGGATTCTTGTGGTTCCACGGCCCGTATCGGACAGATGTGCACAGAGCGCCCACATCGAGGTGGACGTCGTCAACGCTGCATGCACGACCGCATCATGCGATGTGACCTGCGACGACGTGAGTTCTCCACGACATCAACAGCCGTGAAGAAGAGGAATCCTGTTCTTGTTCCGCTGAGGATGTGGAGAAGTCGGGGTGCGAGGGCTGCGTCCGTCGGCCCGGAGACTTCGGAGCTTCGAGGCGGTGAATGTCAAGCGTGTGATTCGGTGTGTCGCGAGAAGTGCCTCCGAGCGGCTACGCTGACGACCGCGCCCCGAGGGATCCGTCCCCGGGGCGATTCCCGCCGAGAGCCGGCACCCCCGGCAGCTCGACACCCCGCACCTGATCTGCCGGGAACCCGGCACCGACCTCGACCCCCTGCGAAGGAGTGGCAACGGTGAAGTTCCACCTCGACCGCGGCGTCCTCGGCGACGCCGTCACCTGGGCGACCCGTACGCTCCCCGTCCGGCCCGCGATGCCGATCCTGCAGGGCGTGCGCATCGTCGCCCAGAGCACCGGCGAGCTGCTGCTGTCGACCTTCGACTACGAGGTCAGCGCGCAGATCACCCTTCCCGCCGAGGTCGAGGACCCGGGCGAGGTCCTGGTGCAGGGCCGCATGCTCTCGGACATCGTCCGCTCCCTGCCCAACAAGGACGTCTCGATCGAGCTGGTCGGCACCAAGGTCGAGGTGCGCTGCGGCAGTGCCGCGTTCTCCCTGGCGACCCTCCCCGTCGACGAGTACCCGCAGCTCCCGGAGATGCCCCCGGTCGCTGGCACCGTCCAGGCCGACGTGTTCGCCGAGGCGATCTCCCAGGTCACCGTCGCCGCCTCCAAGGACGACACCCTCCCGCTGCTGACCGGCGTGCGCGTCGAGATCGTCGGCGAGAAGATGACGCTGATGGCGACCGACCGCTACCGCCTGGCGATGAGCGAGATCACCTGGCGCCCCTCGCGGCCCGACCTCGAGATCACCGCCCTGGTGCGCGCCCGCACCCTGCAGGAGGTCGCCCGCTCCCTCGCGACCGGCGGCAGCGTCGACATCGCGATCTCGGACGACTCCTCGGCGAACCTCATCGGCTTCGAGGCCGGCGGCCGCCGCACCACCTCGACCCTCGTGGACGGCGACTACCCGCCCGTGCGCCGCCTGTTCCCGAGCTCGACCCCGATCACGGCCGTGGTCGCGACCGCACCGCTGATCGATGCGGTCAAGCGCGTCTCCCTGGTCGCCGAGCGCAACACGCCCGTGCGCTTCTCCTTCACCGAGGGCAATGTGACGCTCGAGGCCGGCGCCGGCGACGACGCCCAGGCCTCCGAGTCCCTCGAGGCCCAGCTCGACGGCGAGGAGCTCGTCGTCGGCTTCAACTCCGGCTTCCTGCTCGACGGCCTCGGCGCCCTCGGCGAGGACTTCGCGAAGCTCACCTTCACCGACTCCATCAAGCCCTCCGTCATGAGCGGCCAGGAGTCCCTCGAGGGCGATGCCTCCGGCGAGTACAAGTACCTGATCATGCCGATGCGGATCTGAGGGGGCGGGGTGATGTCCCCGTGCATCTGACCTCCCTGGATCTCCTCGACTTCCGCTCCTACGAGCACCTCGAGCTGCCCTTCGCCCCCGGCGTGACCGTCTTCGTCGGCCCCAACGGGCAGGGCAAGACGAACATCGTCGAATCGCTCTGGTACCTCGCGACCCTCTCGAGCCACCGCGTCCCGCACGACGCCGCCCTGGTGCGGCGCGGGGAATCGACCGCGATCATCCGCGCCGCCTTCGTGCGCGCCGGCCGTGACCTGCAGGTCGATCTCCAGATCACCCCGGGCAAGTCGAACCGGGCGCGGGTGCAGGGCGCCGCCCTGAACCGCCTGCGGGACCTGCTCGGCGAGGTGCGCGCCGTGCTCTTCGCCCCCGAGGACCTGGGCCTGGTCAAGGCCGATCCCGAGGGCCGACGGCGATTCCTCGACGAGCTGCTCTTCCTGATCGCCCCGCGCTTCGCGGGCGTGAAGGCCGACTACGACCGCGTGGTCAAGCAGCGCACGGGCCTGCTCAAGCAGATGCGCACCATGCGCCGCGGCGGCGCCGGCCGCTCCGTGGGAGGTCTCGATCCCGAGGAGGCGGCGGTCTCGACCCTCGAGGTCTGGGACCAGCAGCTCGCCCGCTTCGGCGCCGAGCTGCTGCGCGCCCGCGTGCACCTCGTGAACCGGCTGCGTCCCCACGTCGGCTACTCCTACCTGCGCGTGGCGAGCGACGCCGGCGCCGAGTCGTCCCTCGATCTGCCGCCCGACCAGCGAGGCAGCATCGACTCCCCGGCCGACATCTCCTACCGCTCGAGCGTGCTCGACACGCTCGCCGTGCCCGACGGCGCGCTGCCCAGCACCACGGAGCTCGAGGACGCCCTGCTCGCCGAGGCCGTCGCCAAGCGCGACGACGAGGTCGACCGGGGCGTGACGCTCGTCGGCCCCCATCGCGACGACCTCGAGATCCGACTGCACGGCTTCCCCGCCAAGGGGTACGCGAGCCACGGCGAATCCTGGTCCCTCGCCCTCGCGCTGCGCCTGGGCTCCTACGACCTGCTGCGACTCGAGGAGGGCGACCTGGGCGACGGCGAGCCGATCCTCGTTCTCGACGACGTCTTCAGCGAGCTCGACACGAGTCGTCGTGAGCGCCTGGGCCGCATCGTCACCGGCGCCTCCCAGGTGCTCATCACCACGGCCAACGACTCCGACATCCCCGACTCCCTCGAGGGCGAGATCCATGTGGTCGACGTCCAGCTCGGCGAGGCCCGGGTGCGCGAGGGAAGCCTGCACCACGGCGGCGGGAGCAGCTGGTGACTCCCGCGTCGGGCGACGTTCCGAACCCGTACGACCTGGGCACCTGGCGAGAGCGCGCGGCGCAGGAGGAGCGGCGCCAGGCCCTCGCCGGCAGCGGGGGACGGCGCGCTCCCGCACGTCGGCACGGCGCGACCTCGACGGCGAAGGGGGCGGCGGAGCGATCGGCCGGGCAACCGGCGGAGCAGCCGGCGGACGAGCCGGCGATCGGATCCGTCGGCCGAACCTCCGTCGAGGCGGATCGCGTCGACGAGGAGCCCGTCGACCCTCCCGAGCTGCCCCGCAGCGACGACTCCTTCGAGCTCGCCCGGCGCACCGTCAACCGCTCCCGCGCCGCCGCTCGGGATCGCGGCCTGTTCCCGATCTCCGCGAAGACCCAGGGCCTCCACGAGCGCCGCAGGCGCAGCACGCCCGGGTACTCGGGATCGCGCCCCGACGCCCGTGACCCGCAGGGACTCGAGGCCGTGATGCGACGGGTCCTGGGCGACCTGGGCTGGACCGAGGGCATGAACTCCGGGCGCGTCCTGGAGGAGTGGGACGAGATCGTCGGACCGAGCGTCGCCGAGCACTGCACCCCCGTCTCCCTCGACGAGGGCGTCCTCGTGGTCTCGGCGAGCTCCTCGGCCTGGGCCACGCAGATGCGCATGCTCACCCCGCGCCTGATCTCCACGATCGAGGAGCACGTGGGCGCGCACGTCGTCTCCGAGCTGCGTGTCACCGGGCCCGCGGCGGCCGAGCGCTCCTGGAAGAGAGGCCGACGCACCGTCACCTGGCGCGGCCCCCGCGACACCTACGGCTGAGGATCCGGCCGAAGCACCACACGCCCTCCAGACGCGTCAGCGGCCCGCCGTACGTACCGGCCCTCATCTCCACCACCCCGGATCACTCCGAGAGGCGTCGCAGAGCCTCCTGGAGGCACTTCCGGGGGCGATCTGTCCCCATTTTCGTGCCGCACGGCGTGAATCGTGGCCTCGAATCCGCTAGAATGAAGAGGTTCGGCCGGAAGCATCCACGGCCGCGGATCAGGAGACGTCGGCTGCGGTCGCTCGCTCCGGGTCGCCCCAGGTCATCGCACGGACTCGCGCCGTGGGGAGATCGGTGCGCCGTCTGCGGCAGGCGGTGCCGTCGGCCGGCGAGCACGGCACCCGTCGGCGGAACGATCCTGCCCCCGGTGTGCACCGAGACCCGAGGAGCGAACCCCGACGTGAGCGACAGCGCGATGGCAGCCGAGAATCCCGAGGAGCAGACGTCGGAGGAGACCGAGCATCAGCTCTCGGCCGAGGTCGCCGGAGGGAACTACGGCGCCTCCGACATCACCGTCCTCAAGGGCCTGGACGCGGTCCGCAAGCGCCCCGGCATGTACATCGGCTCCACCGGTGAGCGCGGCCTGCACCACATGGTCCAGGAGATCGTCGACAACTCCGTCGACGAGGCGATGGCCGGGTACGGCGAGACCATCGAGGTCACGCTGCTGGCCGACGGCGGAGTGCGGGTCGTCGACCACGCCCGCGGCATCCCCGTCGGCATGCACCCCACCGAGGGCAAGCCCACCGTCGAGCTCGTGCTCACCCAGCTGCACGCGGGCGGCAAGTTCGGCGGCGGCGGGTACGCGGTCTCCGGCGGCCTCCACGGCGTGGGCTCCTCCGTCGTGAACGCCCTGTCCACCCGGCTCGACGTCGAGGTGCGCCGCGAGGGCCATGTGCACCGCCAGACCTACCTGCGCGGGGCGCCGTCGACCGATCTCGTCGAGGGCGAGGAGACCGAGGAGACCGGCACCACGATCACCTTCTGGGCCGATGCCGACATCTTCGACACCGTCGACTACGACTTCGAGACGCTGCGCAAGCGCTTCCAGCAGATGGCATTCCTCAACAAGGGCCTGCGGATCACGCTGACCGACGAGCGCCCGCAGGTGGTCGGGGAGGACGACGACCAGGCCGTCGACGTCGAGCGCGAGGCCGAGGACGCCGCCGAGGGCACGGACCCGAAGAAGCCCCGCACCGTCACCTACCGCTACGAGAACGGTCTGCGCGACTTCGTCGCCTACATCAACTCGGTCAAGCGTGCCGACATCGTGCACCCCGAGATCATCGACATCGAGGCCGAGGACACCGAGGTCATGATCTCCGTGGAGATCGCGATGCAGTGGACGACCGCGTACTCCGAGTCGGTCCACACCTACGCCAACACGATCAACACCCACGAGGGCGGCACCCACGAGGAGGGCTTCCGCTCCGCGCTCACCGGCGTCGTCAACCGCTACGCCAAGGCGCAGGGCCTCATCAAGGACAAGGACCCGAACCTCACCGGCGAGGACATCCGCGAGGGCCTCACCGCGGTCGTCTCCGTGAAGCTCGGCGAGCCCCAGTTCGAGGGCCAGACCAAGACGAAGCTCGGCAACACCATCGCCCGCACCTTCGTCTCCAAGGTGATGACCGAGAAGGTCGGCGACTGGTTCGAGTCCCACCCGGGCGAGGCCCGCGACATCGTGCGCAAGGCCCAGAGCGCCGCGCTCGCCCGCGAGGCCGCCCGCAAGGCGCGCGATGCGACCCGCCGCAAGTCCCCGCTCGAGAGCGGCGGCATGCCCGGCAAGCTCAAGGACTGCCAGTCCCGCAACCCCGCCGAGTGCGAGGTGTTCATCGTCGAGGGCGACTCCGCCGGCGGCTCCGCCGTCCAGGGTCGCGACCCGCGCACCCAGGCGATCCTCCCCATCCGCGGCAAGATCCTGAACGTCGAGAAGGCGCGCCTGGACCGCGCCCTGGACAACCAGGAGGTCCGCTCGCTGATCACCGCCTTCGGCACCGGCATCGGCGAGGACTTCGACGCCACCAAGCTGCGGTACCACAAGATCATCCTGATGGCCGACGCCGACGTCGACGGCCAGCACATCTGCACCCTGCTGCTCACGCTGCTGTTCCGCTACATGCGCCCGCTCATCGAGCTCGGCCACGTGTTCATCGCGATGCCGCCGCTGTACCGCCTGAAGTGGTCCAACGCCCCGCACGACTACGTGTTCAGCGACGACGAGCGCGATGCGCGCCTCGCCGAGGGCCGCGCCTCCGGCAAGCGGATCCCCAAGGACAACGGCATCCAGCGCTACAAGGGCCTGGGCGAGATGGACTGGCAGGAGCTGCAGACCACCACGATGGACCGCGCCTCGCGCACCCTCAAGCAGGTCACCGTCGACGAGGCGGCCGACGCCGACGCGGTGTTCTCCGTGCTCATGGGCGACGACGTGGAGTCCCGCCGCCGCTTCATCCAGGAGAACGCGAAGGACGTGCGCTTCCTCGACATCTGATCGAGAGCGAGCCCGCCCCGCACCTCCCAGACGACCCGCACTGACAGGCCCTGAACGAAAGGCGCCAGCTGATGAACGACGATTCCGACACCCCCGAGAACCCCGGCACCCCGGGCGGCCCCGAAGACCAGCAGACCCCGACCGGCGCCGAGGGCGCGGGCGACGTCCCCGACCCCTCCGACGACGCGACCGGATCGGGCGCGCCCGTCGGCCCCGACGGTCCCGACGCCGGCGGCACCCAGATCGAGGTCGGCGAGGCCTCCGAGCGCGTGATCACCCTGGTGGACCCGCTCGACGGGGGCGAGGGCGACCTCATCACCCAGGTCGACCTGAACCAGGAGATGCAGCGCTCCTTCCTCGACTACGCGATGAGCGTCATCGTGGACCGCGCCCTCCCGGACGTGCGCGACGGCCTCAAGCCCGTGCACCGCCGCATCGTCTACGCGATGTACGACGGCGGCTACCGCCCCGACCGCTCCTTCTCCAAGTGCGCGAAGGTCGTCGGCGAGGTCATGGGCGGCTACCACCCCCACGGCGACTCCGCGATCTACGACGCCATGGTGCGCCTCGTGCAGCCCTGGAACATGCGCTATCCGCTGATCCTGGGCCAGGGCAACTTCGGCTCGGCCGGCGACGACGGCGCGGCCGCCTCGCGGTACACGGAGTGCAAGATGGCGCCGCTGGCCCTCGAGCTGGTGCGCGACATCAACGAGAACACCGTCGACATGCAGGACAACTACGACGGCACCCTCGAGGAGCCGACGATCCTGCCGGCGCGCTTCCCGAACCTGCTGTGCAACGGCTCCGCCGGCATCGCCGTGGGCATGGCCACGAACATCCCGCCGCACAACCTGCGCGAGGTCTCCGAGGCCGTCCAGTGGCTGCTGCAGAACCCCGAGGCCACGAAGGAGGAGCTGCTGGACGCGTGCCTCGCGCGCATCAAGGGCCCCGACTTCCCCTCGGGCGCGACCATCGTGGGCACCCGCGGCATCCAGGACGCTTACCGCACCGGCCGCGGATCCATCACCCAGCGCGCCGTGGTCTCCACCGAGGAGGTCCGGGGGCGGATGGCGCTCGTCGTCACCGAGCTCCCGTACCAGGTCAACCCCGATTCGCTCGCCCGCAAGATCGCCGAGCTCGTGAAGCTCGGCAAGCTCCAGGGCATCGCCGACATCAACGACGAGACCTCGGGCCGCACCGGCCAGCGCCTCGTGCTCACGCTCAAGCGCGACGCCGTCGCCAAGGTCGTCCTGAACAACCTGTACAAGCACACGCAGCTGCAGGAGAACTTCAGCGCGAACATGCTCGCGCTCGTGAACGGGGTGCCGCGCACCCTGTCCGTCGACTCCTTCGTGCGCGAGTGGACGAAGCACCAGCTCGACGTCATCGTGCGCCGCACCCAGTACCGTCTGGACCGTGCCGAGGAGCAGATCCACATCTACCGCGGCTACCTCAAGGCGCTCGACGCGCTCGACGAGGTCATCGCGCTGATCCGCCGCTCCCCGGATGCCGACGAGGCCCGCACCGGCCTCATGGAGCTGCTCGAGATCGACGAGATCCAGGCGAACGCGATCCTCTCGATGCAGCTGCGCCGCCTGGCCGCTCTGGAGCGCCAGAAGATCATCGAGGAGCACGACCGCCTGCAGGCCCTCATCGAGGAGTACAAGGCGATCCTCGCCTCCCCGCAGCGCCAGCGCGACATCGTCTCCGAGGAGCTCGCCGGCGTCGTCGAGAAGTACGGCGACGACCGTCGGACCGAGATCCTGCCCTTCGACGGCGACATGTCGATGGAGGACCTCATCCCCGAGGAGGACGTGGTCGTCACCATCACCAAGGGCGGCTACGTCAAGCGCACCCGCACCGACCAGTACCGCGCCCAGAAGCGCGGCGGCAAGGGCGTGCGCGGAGCCAGCCTCCGGGACGACGACGTGGTCCAGCACTTCTTCACCACGACCACCCACCAGTGGCTGCTGTTCTTCACCGACGCCGGCCGCGTCTACCGCGCCAAGGGCTACGAGATCCCCGAGGCACCGCGCGACGCCAAGGGCCAGCACGTGGCGAACCTGCTGGCCTTCCAGCCGGACGAGCACATCGCCTCCGTGCTCGCGATCTCCAGCTACGAGGACGCCGAGTACCTGGTGCTCGCCACCCGCCACGGCCTCGTGAAGAAGACCGCGCTCACCCAGTTCGACTCGTCCCGCACGGGCGGCATCATCGCCGTGAACCTGCGTGAGATGGAGACGGCCGACGGCCCCCAGCCCGACGAGCTCGTGGCCGCCCGCGTGGTCGACGGCGACGACCAGCTGCTGCTGGTCTCCCGCAACGGCCAGAGCGTGCGCATGCCCGCCTCGGACGACGTGCTGCGCCCGATGGGCCGCGCCACCAGCGGAGTCACCGGCATGAAGTTCCGCCACGACGACGAGCTGCTCGCGATGGACGTGGTGCGCCCCGGCACCTACGTGGTCACCGTGACCGACGGCGGATTCGCCAAGCGCTCGGACATCGAGGAGTACCGGGTCCAGGGCCGCGGCGGCCTCGGCATCCGCGTCGCCAAGCTGCCCGACGACCGCGGCCACCTGGTGGGCGCAGCCGTCGTCGAGGAGGGCGACGAGCTGCTGGTCGTGATGGAGAAGGGCAAGGTGGTGCGCTCGCGCGTTGCCGAGATCCCCGTCAAGGGCCGCACCACCATGGGCGTCGTCTTCGCGAAGCCCGGCAAGAACGACCACATCGTGCTGGTCGCCGTGAGCGCCGAGTCCGACGTCGACCTCGACGAGGCCGATCCGGAGGACGGCGCGGAGGATCCGTCGGCCGCCGGCGCGGGTGACGCCCCGGCCGACAGCGCGGATGAGCCGTCGACCGAGTCGTCGGCCGATCCCGCGGCCGATCCCGAGGTCGATCCCGAGGTCGATCCCGCGGAGCAGACGCCCGACGCGTCTGCCGAGGATGCGGACGCAGATGCTCTAGGCTCGGGTGCGTCCGACGACGCGTCGAGCGACGACGCGTCCACCGGCGACGTCTCATCGGAGGAGTGACCCGTGGCAAGCAGCAAGAACGGTTCGACGCCCGGCCGCCCGGGCGGCGCCGGCGGCACGGAGGGCGCGCCCACGGTCACGTTCACACCGACCGACGACGCTGAGGGGTCCGCGAAGGGCGCATCGACCGGCTCTGCGACGACCGCGAGCTCCGCGGGCTCCGCCGATCCCGCGGGCGGCTCGAGGACGGGCGGCGCGAAGGCCGGTGGCGCGAAGAACGCCAACACCTCTGCACAGCGGACCGGTGCCCAGCGCACGGGCTCCGCGACCTCCGCGTCGAGCGCGAACCCTCGCGGGACCGGCAGTGCGACCGGTGCGAACAGGGGTGCGAGCCGCTCCCCGGCGAAGGCGACGGCCAAGGCGCCCACGCGCTCCGGCGGTCCGCGCCGCATCCGCCTCACGCTCTCGCGGATCGACCCCTTCTCCGTCATGAAGATGTCGTTCCTGATCGCGATCGCCGTGGGCATCGCGACTGTGGTCGCCGTGGCCGTGCTGTGGAACCTCGTCGAGGTCATCGGCATCTGGGACAAGATCGACGAGATCGGCCGCGACCTCAACAACGACAAGCCGCTGCCCTTCATGGAGTACTTCAAGTTCTCCAAGATGATCAGCTACGCGACCATCGCCGCCGTCGTCGACATCGTCATCATCACGGCGCTCGGCACGCTCCTCGCGTTCCTCTACAACATCGTCGCCGCCCTGCTGGGCGGGCTGAAGATGACCTTCACCGACGAGTGACAGCCGGCTGAGAGCGGGCGCGGCGGTCATCCCGCCGCGCGCCGATCTCTCCTGCGCACCTCTGCGAAGCGCCCTGCGCCGCCACGGCGGCGCCGGGCGTTTCTGCGTGCGTCGTCGTCGGGGCACGGTGCGGCGGCGGGCTGCGTGGGGGCTCTCTTGTGCTCTGCTGCGTATGCCGTGTCGGCCACCGGCGCCAGGGCGACATTACTGCCATATACGGCAGAGGGGTCCGGTATATGCCGGTGGGCGACAGGCCGGACCGGGGCGCCCTTGGTCGACGGGGCGCACTGGGGCGGCCCTGGTCGACGGGGCGGAGCGGGGCGCCTGTGGGCGGCTGTTGAACGGGGGCGCCTGTAGGTGGGGCTGACCGGGGCGCCTCTGTGGGCGACGGACCGGACCGGGGCTCCCCCTGTGGGCGGCTGCGGCCGCCGGCCCGCCCGGGTCAGGCGACGGTGAAGCGGATGGTGTGCCAGCCGCTCGCGCCGTTCGGGGCGGGATCGGCGTGCTGCGAGGTCTGCAGCTCGCCCGTGCCGTCCGTCGCCCGCACCCGGGCCGCGTGCTCACCGGGACGCGCGTCGGCCCAGCGCAGGGCCCACTGGGTCCAGGTGTCGGACGTGACCGCCGTGCCCAGCTCGGCGTCGAGCCAGTCCCCGTCGTCGATCTGCACCTGCACGGCGCGCACACCGCGGTGCTGCGCCCACGCGGTCCCGCCGAGCATCACGGCGCCGTCCCCGTCGGCCTCGAGGTCCTTGCCCTCGCGGGGCACGTCGATGCGCGAGGCGGTCTTGATGGGGCCGCGCTCCGACCAGCCGCGGGAGGTCCAGTACGCGGTCTGGTCGGCGAAGCGGGTGACCGTGAGCTCCGTGAGCCATTTGGTCGCCGAGACGTAGCCGTAGAGCCCGGGGACGACCATCCGCACCGGGTAGCCGTGCTCGGGCGGCAGCGGGGAGCCGTTCATGCCCACGGCGAGCAGCGAGTCGCGTCCGTCGGTGAGCGCCTCGAGCGGGGTCGAGGCGGTGAAGCCGTCGGTCGAGCGGGAGAGGACCATGTCGGCTCCGTCCTGCACACCGGCACGCTCCAGGAGCCGGGCGACGGGCACCCCGATCCACGTGGCGTTGCCCGCCAGATCACCGCCCACGACATTGGAGACGCAGGTCAGCGTCACATGGGATTCGACCATGGGCTCGGCGAGCAGCTGGGAGAAGTCGAGCTCGATCTCCCGGTCCACGAGGCCGTGGATGCGCAGGCTCCAGCTCGTGGGGTCCACGCGGGGCACCGCGAGAGCGGTGTCGATGCGGTAGAAGTCGCCGTTCGGGGTGACGAACGGAGGCATCCCCGCGACGTCGACCTGTGCCCCGGCAGGGATCGGCGCCGCGCGCTTCCGAGGGGTGGGCAGCACGAACTGCGCGACCTTCCGGCTCAGATCACGGCTGGTCGCGATGCCCTGCGCGCCCGCGGCGACGATGGCGGCGAGCACTCCCGTGCCCGCGATGAGGGCCCGACGGGGCGGCGCCGCGGAAGGGGACGTCGCGGTGGCAGGGGACGTCTCAGCGACAGGGGAGGGCGCGTCCCGCCCGCGGTGCCCGTCGGCCGACGGGGGCGCACCGGCCCTGCTGACCAGCGCGAGCAGGCTCACGACCGCGAGCACCGTGCCGGCGAGGGTCGGCACCACGTCGGCCGCGGAGTTCTGGGCGCGCGTGAGCACGAAGACGCCGGCGGCGGCGCCGAGCAGTGCGAGCAGGACGGCCGCCGCCCGCGCATGTCTCGCGCCCAGCACCCCGATCAGTCCCGTCACCACGGCGTACACCAGCAGCATCGAGATGCCGAGCACGAGCTTGTCGCGCGTGCCGAACAGCCCGATGACCAGGTCCTTCAACCCGGGCGGGACCACGTCGACGAAGGCGCCGCCCACCGCGATCCACGGCGCCGACGAGGAGCTGAAGGCAAGGGAGCACAGCCCGGACACGGCGAGCAGGACCAGGCCCGACGCGATCCCGGCCAGGGCCGACCACCAGGGGATGCTGCGCGGACGGCGAGGCGCGGCCGGTCGCCGCGGATCCCGCCCCGTGCTCGGCCGCGAGCGCAGATCGACCACGATGCGGCGCTCCTTCCCGACCGGGCGGCATCGGCGGTCGACGGAGCGCGCGGTCGGCACGAGTCTGCTCCTGCGGGAGAGGGACGTCGACACCTGTGACGAAGCCGTAAGGGATGGGGCGCGGGAGAGGCGGAGCAGGAGGGCCCGTGCTCGAGGCCGCGGCTCCGGGCCCGACGCGGGCGCGCGATCAGGGACGTCCCGGTCAGGGGCCTGTGATGTCCGGTACAGGGTCCCCAACGGGTTGGACGCGGATGCGCACGCTTCGCTACAGTTGAGCGTCGGTGCGGCCCGGAGATCCGGATCCGCAGCACACGGGCCTATAGCTCAGTCGGTTAGAGCGCTGTCCTGATAAGACAGAGGTCACTGGTTCAAGTCCAGTTAGGCCCACTCCCACGCTTTCGGAGGTTCCGATGAAGAAGCTGCTCACGTACTCCGCGGTCCTCGTCTCCAGCGCTGTCGCAGGCGTCCTGGTGTGGCGCAAGGTCGAGTCGGACAAGCTCGAGAACGATCTCTGGGCCGAGGCCGAGAAGATCAGCGAGCAGCAGCCGAAGGCCTGATCGTCCGATCGGACGGACCTGCGGGGTCCTTCGGGACACCACAATCCGATACGGGGACTTAGCTCAGTTGGTAGAGCGGTAGCTTTGCAAGCTTCAGGTCAGGGGTTCGATCCCCCTAGTCTCCACCAGGCAGTTCAGAGGCCGTCTTCCTTTCACGGGAGGCGGCCTCTCGTCATGTCCGGCGCGCTTCTCGCCAAGCCCGGCGACCTTCGGCCCCTCCTCCGGTATGTGAAGAAGCGCGGAGTTCCTCCGACCGGGCGGTGATCCCGCTATAGCGTGACCGTGCGCACGATGATGGCCGATGCGGGAGCGATCCACCCGTCCGCGTCGGCGGCTGCGCGCCAGTACGACATCACCGGGGGGCGAGGGGCCGGGAGGACAGCCGAGATGCTGCGAGAGGGGACGCGATCACCGCGGGCGACGCCGAGATGCGCTCGGACGGCGCCAGGGCGCGCTGATGGCTGACTTCCTGCGCGGGAGCGCCGTGCCCCTGGAAGCCACGGGTCCCACCCTGGACGAGCAGGTCGACCGGCTCGCAGCGCTCGGACTGCACCTGCATCCCGACTGCGATCGCGGCATGCTGGCGCGTGCGGTGGCCCGGGGTGTGACTCCCGAGGACCTGGGTGCCCGCGGCGGCGGAGCCCACTCGATCCCCCCGCACCGGCGCGCGTGCTTCTGGTGGCTGCTGTGCGAGGACATCGGGGGCGTGCCGGCGCTCGAGCACCGCGTCCGCATCGAGCTCGAGGATCTCGCCTTCGCGGCCGGCTACGCCGACGGGGACGACATGCCGTGGCCCCGGCAGCTCGATCTCATCCGGCGGATCTCCCGTCGTCTGCGGGCCGTGCTCCCGGGGGTGGCGCCGGTCCGTGTCCCGCGGCCCGGGGCGGATGGCGTCGCCGAGTCCGCCCCGCCCTCTCCTCCGCCGACGTCCGGGACGGAGGGGGGCGTCGCGCCCTCGAACGCCGCCGACGCGTGCCGTGCGCGGATCGGCGGCTCGGGCGCGACCGGCGGCGGACGGGGCCTGCGGGACCGCCTGCGCAATGCGCTGCTCGCGATCCTGCCCGAGGGGTGGCGCCTGGTCATGTACCGCGACCTGGTCGAGGAGGCACCGGACCTGTGCCTCGTCGTGCCGACCGCGCACGAAGCGGAGCTGCGGCGACTGATCCTCGAGGTGCTGCCGCCCGCGCTGTGCGCCGGGGAGGAATGGCTCGAGCGCGTGCTGCAGCACTCGACGTCCGAGCAGGTTCCCTTCGCCCTCGGTGCCGCCCGGATGACCTCGGGGCTCGCCGTGTCCTCCGTGGACGTGCCGGCGTGGCAGGGTGTGCACCCTCCGATGACGCTCGCGGACCAGCTCGAGAACCTGCGTCGGGTGGGTCTGGTGCCCTGGACCGACGACATCGCCTCCCAGCTGCCCGTGCGTGGGCCTGCACGCGTGCCCCGCATGCACGACCGCCCGTACCACGACCTGTTCTCGAAGCCGGGGGGCGTCGCCCACCGGGGACTGCTGCGGGGCATCGTGCATCTTCCGGCGCTCGTGCCCTACGAGGAGCGATCAGGCCGGCTGGCCGCGAGCCTCACGCGCAGCCTTCGGGCGATGGCGGAGGCGGGACGCCCGGGCCTCGCGATCCCGCAGGTCACGACGAGAACGCTCGGACCGAGGCGGGTCGAGGTCACCGCCATGATCGACGGGCGTGCGATCAGTGCCGCCGTGGATCTCCTCGCCGGCAGGCGTCCCTGCTGGGATGCCGATCTGTTCCTGGACCTCGCCGCCGCCGAGCTGCGTGACGGTGCCCAGCGCTGGGTGCTCCTGCACCCCGGTTCCCGCAGTTCACCTGCGATCGGCGCCCTGGTCGCGCTCTGGCAGGTCGACGAGATCAAGGAGATGGCTCGCATCGCCTTCGGCGACGCGGGGCGCCACCTCGCTGCGGGGATGCAGGAGCGCACCTGGTTCGACTGGTCGGATCGCACGGGAGCCCATGACCTGATGCTCTCGATGACGCCGCCCGGGCGCCTTGCGGCGCTCGAGAACTGCGGGATCTCGCTCCTCGACGCGGCCGACAGGGAGTTCGCCGAGCGCTCCGCCGTGCACTCCTCATGGGCGGGCCTGCTGGGCGCGGCCCATCGCGGGCACCGCTCGGTGTTCGGGCACGTCTGCGTCTGGTCGGCGCAGGAGATCGCCGACCAGAGCGCCGAGGGTCTGCCCGGGGCGGCGCGGAAGCTCGCCCTGTGCGTCGGCCGGGACGACGTGCATCTGCGGATCACCGGATCCGCGGGCGGACCGCGCGCACTGCTCCTGCAGGTCGGCGAGGACCGTGTGCGGCTCATGGACCGCCTGCCCGCTCCGGAGGAGATCTGCGGCCTGATCGGCGACATCGCTCGTCACGTCACGCCGCCGGGGCGTGAGCTGGTGACCCTGGGGGAGACCCGTCTGTGGCCGCTCGAGTCCCGCGCCGCGGAGCTGCGGATGCTGCTCTCCGGAGGGTGAGGGCCGCACGGAGGTGCGGGGCATGGGGTGCGGGGAACCGTGATCGGGAGCAGGATGGGCCACGACATCCGCGAGGGGAGCACGTCATGTTCGAGGGACTTCTGGGGCAGTGCGCGGTGACCGATGTCGACCGTGCCGAGGAGTGGTTCACGATCCTGTGCGGCAGGCCGCCGGATGCCCGCCCCATGGCCGGGCTGCTCGAGTGGCACCTCGGGCCGGGCTTCGGACTGCAGGTGTGGTCGGAGGCGGAGAGCGCAGGGCACTCCACGGTGTCCCTCGTCGTGACGGATATCGACGCCGACGCGGAGCGCCTCCTCGCGCGCGGCATCGCGCACGACGGTCCTCAGCCGGGCGGCGGGGCCCGCATCCTCGTGCTGGCCGATCCGGACGGCAACCGGGTGGTGCTGACGGGGTCGTGACCCGCTCAGTCGGGCACCACGACCGCGCGGTCCCGGCCGGTGTGCTGCCAGGCCTCGGCCACGCGCGCGAGGGGGTACGGGGTGAAGGGGATCTGCAGCGTGCCGTCGGCGATCAGGTCCATCAGGCCGGGCAGCCGTGCCATCAGCTCGTTCTTTCCGACCGAGCCCGCTCCGCTGCCGCTGAGGGTGATGCGCCGGCTGCGCAGGAGGCTCGCGGGCAGGGACGCGTCGGCGCCCGCGAGGCTCCCGATCTGGACGTAGGAGATCTGCGCGGCGTCGTCCCCGAGCCCGCGTCGCCCGAGAGCGGCGAAGGTCGCCTCCGCGACGGGTCCCCAGACGTAGTCGAGCACGAGGGACGGGGTGGAGCGGGCGATCTCCGCGGCCAGCGGCTCGGGAGAGTGCCCGATCGCCGCGGGACGCGCGCCCAGTGCGGTGAGCTCGGCCAGGGACTGCTCGTCGCGGCCGGCGGCGATCACGCTCGTCGCTCCGAGGGCGAGGGCGGACTGCACGGCGGCGCGCCCTGCCATGCCGGTGGCGCCGAGGACGAGCACGGTGCCCAGCTCACCGTGCGTCTCGCGGTGGTCCACCAGCGGGAGGTAGCCCGACATGGCCGGGTTCATCCCCGCGGCGATCGCGAGGGGATCGGCGCCGGAGGGGAGCGGGAGGCCGAAGGACGTGGCCAGGGAGGTGGCCATGGTGCCCCACGGGGCCCGCGCGAAGCCCGTGTACACGAGGGTGCCGTCGGCACGGCGCGCGACGGCGTCGACTCCGGGCACGAGCGGGTAGCGGTCCGTGCTCCCGTAGTGACGACCGGACGCGATCGAGCGCACGACCTGGTGGATGCCGGCGCCCACCAAGGTCATCAGCTCCTCGCCCTGCTGGGGCTCGGGGTCGGCGAAGTCGGTGGCTGCGGGGAGGCTGTCGGGTGTGGTGACGACGGCTGCGCGCATGGGACGCTCCTCTTCCTTAACTAAGTTCAGTAGCGGGATCAGCATGCTTTAACTTTGTTAAGGTGTCAAGCATGGCGAAGGGGATCACCAGGCAGCGCATCGTGGAGGCGGCCCTCGAGGTGCTCGACGAGAAGGGGGCGGACGCGGTCACCGTGCGCGCGGTCGCCTCCCGGCTCGACGTCAGGGCGCCCGCTCTCTACTGGCACGTGAGCGGCAAGCAGGAACTCCTCGACGAGATGGGGACCGAGATCCAGCGGCGGGTGATGGCCGCCTCCTCTCCCCGCGCCGGGGCGAGCCCCCAGGAGTCGCTCGGCGACTACGCGCGGGCACTGCGTCACGAGTACCTGCTGCATCGGGACGGCGCCCGCACCTTCAGCGGCACCCGGCTCACCGACCCCGACGTGCTGCGCGCACAGGAGCCGTGGCTCGAGGCGTGGACTGCCGACGGCGTCCCGCTCGAGACGGCCGTCGACGCCGCAGAGCTCGTGACCGCCTTCGTGGTCGGCTTCGTCATCGAGGAGCAGGAGCGCGCGCAGTCCGCGCAGGAAGATCCCGAGCGCTACGACGCCGAGTCCCGCGACGCGTTCATCGGGGAGGGCGCTCCCCTCGTGCGCCGCACGGGGCGTCTTCACCAGGAGTCCGAGGCGTCGTTCGAGAGGCAGCTCGCGATGGTGCTCACCGGGATCTCCGGAGCATTGGCAGGGTCCTGAACCTCGTCCTGAGTTCCCGCTGGGAGTGCGAAGCCGCCACGGTTCCTGTCGCGCACAGGATCTCCCCAGGGGCGACGCGATTCCTCCCCCCGACCTGCGTCGTTCCCACGCCCGTGGCACGGAGGCTCTTCGTAGCCTTCCCGCATGGGGGACCACAACCGAGGACCGCGCGCCCGGTCCGACGCTCGCTCGCGCACCTTCACCCCGCTCGAGCAGCGCATCGATGCCTGGGCGCACCGGCGCACGCGCGCGCTCGCCGAGAACGCCGGTCCGTGGCGGCTGCGCGCCCTCGAGCTCGCGGTCTTCACGCTCAAGCAGGCGTGGGCGTGCGTGTTCGGCGCCTTGATGCTCACCCTGCTCGTGCTCGCGCGGCTGCTGTACCCCGAGGGCGCGCCGCTCGCGCGGGCGGATGCCCTGGTGATCGCCGCGCTCGCGCTGCAGGTCCTCATGCTCGCGCTGCGCCTGGAGACCCTGCGCGAGATGGGCACGATCGTGCTCTTCCACGTCGTGGGCACGGCGATGGAGGTGTTCAAGACTCACGTCGGTTCGTGGGAGTACGAGGACGAGGGCCTGCTGCGCATCGGCGCTGTCCCGCTGTACACGGGGTTCATGTACGCCGCCGTCGGCTCGTACATGGTGCGCGTGATGCGGCTGTTCGATCTGCGGTTCACGCGCTACCCGCCGCGATGGGCGACGGCGCTGCTCGCGGCGGCGATCTACGCGAACTTCTTCACCCACCACTTCCTGCCCGACGCCCGCTGGGTGCTGCTCGTGCTGGTGGGGCTGCTGTTCGGCCGGTGCATGATGAGCTTCCGCAACCACCGCGGCGGCGCCTGGCATCGCATGCCGGTGCTCGCGGCCTTCGCCGGCACCGCGTTCTTCCTGTGGGTCGCGGAGAACGTCGGGACCGCCGCCGGCGCCTGGATCTACCCGCACCAGCAGGCGGGGTGGGAGCCGGTGCCGCTGACGAAGATGGTGGCCTGGCTGCTGCTGATGATGATCTCGGTGGTGCTGGTGACGCTCGTGCACCCGCCGCAGCCGCCGACGCGTGAAGAGGAGCCAGGCAGGTGCGAAGGGCGATCAGCGGGTGCTCTCCGAGGGGTTCATGAAGGTGGAGTTGTGCACCGGAGATAAGTCGGTCCCATCGATGGCATCATTCGTTCATGGACTCGATTCCCGCCATCACCTCGTGGACTCTGCAGCAGGAGATCCCCGTTCCGGACGACGTGACGAGCCTTCTCGTCCAGGGGGAGCAGGCCGTCACCGCCTTCAAAACGTTCCGTGACTCCGCGATCTTCACGACGAAGCGACTGATCGTTCGTGATGCACAGGGGGTGACCGGGAAGAAGGTCGAGATCTACTCCCTGTCCTACTCGAGCATCCTCATGTGGTCATCGGAGAACGCAGGCGGTTTCCTCGATATGAACTCTGAGCTCGAGCTGTGGACGAAGGCCGGGCACATCAAGGTCCTGCTGAAGAAGGGGGCCGATATTCGCCGCCTCGACTCGCTCATCGCCTGGGCGGTTCTGCAGGGAAGTTGACCACTCAGCGGAGTCCTGCATCCTCTGCGGGTCCGTCCTGATGAGAGTTCACTCCAGAGGATTCTCCTGCGGGGGCAGCGCCTCGATGAGCGGGTGGTCCTTGTCGATGACACCGGTCTTCGCGGCACCGCCGGGGGCGCCGAGCTCGTCGAAGAACTCGACGTTGGCGTTGTAGTAGTCGGCCCACTCGTCGGGCAGATCGTCCTCGTAGAAGATGGCCTCGACGGGGCAGACGGGCTCGCAGGCGCCGCAGTCCACGCACTCGTCGGGCTGGATGTACAGCGACCGATTCCCCTCGTAGATGCAGTCCACGGGGCATTCGTCCACGCAGGCGCGATCCTTCACGTCCACGCAGGGCAGGGCGATCACATAGGTCACGCTCGCGGCTCCTTCCTCGCTCGCTCCTGGCTCGTCGCGGGTGATCCCGCGTCCCTCGACGGTAGAACCTCACGCGCGCTTGAGGTCAATCCGCGGTGATAGCGTCGGCCGCCCCTGCTCAGGAGAGGCGCCCGCATGACCTCCTACGACGTGACCGAGAACGACACCGCACAGGCGCTCGGGAGCGGGGATGTCCCCGTGCTCGCGACGCCCCGGCTGCTCGCCTGGATGGAGGCCGAGACCGTCCGCGCGGCCTCCGCGCATCTCGATGAGGGACGCACGAGCGTGGGCACGGCCGTGCGGATCGTGCACGCGGCGCCGACGCCCGTGGGCGGGACGGTCGAGATCACGGCCGAGGGGCCCGCCGACCCGGCGCAGCGCACCTGGACCTTCACCGTCCGGGCGACCGATGCCTGCGGCCGGATCGTGGGCGAAGGCGAGATCGACCGCGCCCCCGTGGACCGTGAGCGCTTCCTGGAGCGCCTCGCCCGGTGACGCACCGGGCCTGACGCCGCACGCCCTCTCCGGCACCGCGCACCCCGGCCCTTGACCTCACGTGCACTTGAGGTCCTACGGTCGAAGACGTCCTATCAGCCAGAGGAGAGGAATCCACCATGGCGGAGTACACGCTTCCCGATCTCGACTATGACTACGCGGCGCTGGAGCCCCATATCTCGGGCCGGATCATGGAGCTGCACCATGACAAGCACCATGCGACGTATGTGAAGGGCGCGAACACGGCGCTGGAGAAGCTGGCGGCGGCGCGCGAGGCGAACGATTTCGGGTCGATCAACCAGCTGTCGAAGGACCTGGCGTTCAACCTGGGTGGTCACACGAACCACTCGATCTTCTGGAAGAACCTCTCCCCGGAGGGTGGGGACAAGCCCACCGGTGAGCTGGCGAGCGCGATCGATGAGTACTTCGGGTCGTTCGATGCGTTCCAGGCGCAGTTCACGGCGGCGGCCCTGGGGATCCAGGGGTCGGGCTGGGCGATCCTGGCGTATGAGCCGATCGAGGGGAACCTGGTGATCGAGCAGTTCTACGATCAGCAGAACGGGATCCCGGTCGCGACGGTGCCGCTGTTCCAGCTGGACATGTGGGAGCACGCGTTCTACCTGGATTACCAGAACGTGAAGGCTGATTACGTGAAGGCGATCTGGAACATCGTGAACTGGGCGGATGTCCAGGCGCGGTTCGAGAACGCGCGCAGCACGAAGGGCCTGGTCAACCCCGGCGCCTGAGCGCCTCGACCCACCTGACCCGCTGACCCCCGCGGAGCACCGCTGAGGGTCCGCGTGTGATCGGCCGACGGCCGGTCCCTCCATGCGAGGGGCCGGCCGTCTCGGCATCCCGCAGCTGCGCCGCCCGGTGCGGTGCCAGTGGGACCACTCCGCGCGCGCGGAGGCGTCGGCTCATGTGGCCGGTTCGTCGGGCAGCGGGGCGTCCGGGAACGGGTAGTCGACGAAGGCTAAGGCCGAGCCGTCGGGCGCCCAGCTGGGGACGTTGATCGTGCCCTGGCCGCCGTCGAGGGCGAGCAGCGTCGTCGGCCTCGTCCAGTCGTCGACCTCGACCATCCGCAGCTCTACGGGGCGGTCCGCGGGGTGCCCGACCGTGCCGGGCGGGAAGCTCAGGTAGACGGCGACGTCGCCGGTGGGGGCGATGTGCGGGAACCAGTTCACGCGCTCGTCGAAGGTCAGCTGCTCGATGCCGGTGCCGTCGGGCCGCACCCGGGCGAGCTGCGCGTGGCCCGGCGTCGTCGAGAACTGCTCGGTGTTCAGCAGGATCCAGGAGCCGTCGGGCGTCCATTCGCAGCCGTCGGCCGGACCGGGATCGGTGGTGACCCTGCGGTCGTCGGAGCCGTCGGTGCGGATCGTGTGGATCAGGGCCCGGGACCAGGCCTCCTCACCGCTGAGCTCGATGCGCACGTAGCCGAGCAGGGACCCGTCGGGGCTCACGCCGTGCAGGAAGTGCCAGACGCCGTCCTCGCTGGTCACCCGATGTATCGGGGAGCCGTCGAAGGGGACGTGCCAGATGTGGTGGTCGCTCGCGGAGGCGAAGACGCCGGTGCCGTCTGGGGCGAGCACGTGGTCGTTGTTGACGGGCGGCAGGCCGGGCGCGTCGAGCCGCTGAGGGTCCTGTGAGCCGTCGGGCGGGAGGGTCCACAGAGCGCCCTCGGCGTTCACGAGCAGCAGACCGTCGGCCCGCCAGTTTGGCGCCTCGAAGAGGCGATCGGCCGCGACGTGGACAGTGCGGATCTCCCCGCTGCCCCGCTCCCACACCCGGATCCGGGAGACCTGTCCGGCGGCGAGCGTGCGCCAGGGGACGGCCGACGAGGTGGGGGACGTGCTCATCTTCGGGCTCCTTCGCGACGGCGGACGACGGCCTCCTCGCAACCCGCGGCGCCCGATGGGGCAGGCCGCAGTCACAGGACCGGGGTGCTCAGGCTAGTCGCGTGCGCACGGCGTGTCCTGGGGCGTCCGCCTCGTCGCGCCGTCGTCGGCCCGTCCCCGCGCCGCCTCGAGCAGCAGGCGATGGAAACGGTCCTCCCCGGTGACCTCCGGGTGGAAGGCGAGGCCGATGCGGTCGCCCTGGCGCACGCCCACCACCCGGCCGTCGGGCAGGGAGGCGAGCACCTCGGCATCGGCGTCCCTCCCCGCCGTGCCCCCTCCGACCTCCTCGACGAGCGGAGCGCGGATGAAGGCGCTGCGCACGGGCGGCCCATCGAGCGCGGGCGTGACCAGGTCGGTCTCGAAGGAGTCGGTCTGGGTGCCGAAGGCGTTGCGGCGCACCAGGACGTCGAGGCCGCCGAGCGTCTCCTGGCCCGGTGCGGCATCGAGGATCCGGTCGGCGAGCAGGATGAGACCCGCACAGGTGCCGAGCACCGGGAGACCGTCGCGGATGCGCTCGCGCAGCGGGTCGCGCAGGCCCGTGAGCCGGGAGAGGCGGTCGATGACGCTGGACTCGCCGCCCGGCAGCACGAGCGCATCCAGACCCTCGAGATCCGTCGGCCGGCGCACGCGCACCACGTGGGCGCCCAGGCCCCGCAGCACGGCCTCGTGCTCGCGCACGTCGCCCTGCAGGGCGAGGACCCCGACACGCACCTCGGCGTGGGCGCTCTCCTCGCGCGCTCCGTCGGCCGCCTCGGGGCTCACCAGCCGCGCTCGGCCAGGCGGTGGGGCGCGGGGAGGTCCGCGACGCTGATGCCGACCATGGCCTTGCCGAGCCCGCGCGAGACGTCGGCGACCACGGCGGGGTCGTCGTGGAAGGTCGTCGCCTGCACGATCGCCGCGGCGCGCTTCGCGGGGTCGCCGGAGGTGAAGATGCCCGAGCCGACGAAGACGCCGTCGGCCCCGAGCTGCATCATCATCGCGGCGTCGGCCGGGGTGGCGATGCCGCCGGCGGTGAAGAGGACGACGGGCAGGGTCCCGGTCGCCGCGACCTCTGCGACCAGCGGATACGGGGCCTGCAGCTCCTTCGCGGCGACATAGAGCTCCTCCTCGGGCAGGGAGGACAGGCGGCGGATCTCGGCCCGGATCGTGCGGATGTGACGGGTCGCCTCGGAGACGTCGCCGGTGCCGGCCTCGCCCTTGGAGCGGATCATCGCGGCGCCCTCGGCGATGCGCCGCAGGGCCTCACCGAGGTTCGTCGCCCCGCACACGAACGGCACGGTGAAGTCCTGCTTGGCGATGTGGTGGGCGTGATCGGCGGGAGAGAGGACCTCGGACTCGTCCACGTAGTCCACGCCCAGCTCCTGGAGGATCTGCGCCTCGACGAAGTGGCCGATGCGGGTCTTCGCCATCACGGGGATCGTCACGGCCTGCTGGATCTGCTCGATGAGCTGCGGGTCGCTCATGCGGGCGACGCCGCCCTGCGCGCGGATGTCGGCGGGCACGCGCTCGAGGGCCATCACCGCGACGGCGCCCGCGTCCTGCGCGATCTTCGCCTGCTCGGCGTCGACGACGTCCATGATCACGCCGCCCTTGAGCATCTCGGCGAGGCCGCGCTTGACGCGGACGGTGCCCGCGGCGGGCTCCTGCACGGAGTCGGCGCTGGTGGCAGGGGTGGTGGATGCGGGTGCGCTCATGGCGACTCCTCGGGGTGCATCGGTGCGAGCGTGGATGGGTGCGGCGGGTGGTGGTGCCAGGTGGTGGTGCCGAGTGCTGGTGCGCGGCGGTCGTGCAAGGTCCTGGATGCCGGTGACGAGTGGTGGCGCACACGCCGCATGAACTATGACCTAGGCCAAAACGTAGCACGGCCCGGGTCATTCATCGAGGGTCGTTCGGCCGACGGTCCGCCCCTAGACTGCGGAGCGTGGACGACGGCGAGCAGCAGACGGTGAACGCGCAGGACAGCGCCCCCACCACCGCATCGACCGCTGCATCGAGCGCCGCGTCGGCCGCCGGCATCACCGGGTCCACCGCTCTCGAGATCGCCGACAGCGTGCGCGGACTCGTCGAGCGCGGCGTGCTGGGCGCCGGCGATCCGCTCCCGCCGGTCCGCGCCCTGGCCGAGCAGCGGGGGGTCAACCGCAACACCGCCGTCGCCGCCTATCGCCGACTCTCCCGCGCGGGCATCGTGGTCGCCCAGGGTCGCGCCGGCACCCGCATCGCCGGGCGTGCCCGCATCCCCCAGGAGGGCGCGGCCCCGGCGGGCCCCCTGCGCGATGTCGCGAGCGGCAATCCCGCCCCGCGCTTCATCCCCGATCCCTCCCGTGCGCTGCGGGCCGTGACCGGCCGGCCCGTGCTGTACGGCGAGCCCGTGGTCGACGCCGACCTCGAGGCGTGGGCGCGTCAGTGGATGGAGCCGGATGTCCCCTCGACGCGGCACATCACCGTCACCGGCGGCGCCGTCGATGCGATCGAGCGTCTGCTCGCCCAGGTCCTCGAGCGCGACGACGCCGTGGGCCTCGAGGACCCCTGCTTCCTCGCGAGCATCCAGACCGTGCGCCTGGGCGGCTACCGGCCCGTGGGCATCCCCGTCGACGACGAGGGCATGACCGTCGACGGCCTCACGGCCGCGCTCGAGACGGGGGTCCGGGCGATCGTCTGCACCCCGCGCGCCCAGAACCCCACCGGGGCCTCGCTCAGCGCGCGCCGCGCCGAGCAGCTGCGCACGGTGCTCGCCGACCACCCGTTCGTGCTGGTCATCGAGGACGACTACTACTCGATGCTCGCCCGCGGCCCCTTCCGCTCCATCGTCGGCCCCGGGCACGAGCGCTGGGCCCTGGTCCGCTCGGTCTCGAAGTTCCTAGGACCCGATCTGTGCCTCGCCCTGGTCGCCTCCGACGAGCGCACCGCCGCGCGCCTCGCCCTGCGCCTGAGCCCCGGCACCACCTGGGTCAGCCACCTCCTGCAGCGCATCGCCCACGCCCTCCTCTCCGACGAGGACTCCCGCACCCTCATCGACCGCGCCGCCGAGCACTACGCCGAGCGCGGCGCCCGGATGCGCGAGCTGCTGCGCACGCGCGGGCTGGAGGTCCCCGCGCAGGACGGCATGAGCCTGTGGGTGGGCTGCGGGGTCGATGCACGCGTCGTCTCCGAGCGCCTGATGCGCCGCGGCTGGCTCGTGCGCACCGGCGGAGAATTCGACCTCGGGGCCGACGACGGGCCCACGGCCCGGCGCGACGGAGCGTCGGCCGACGAGCACCTGCGGATCACCGTGCACGACCTCGACGACGCGGAGGCACAGGCGTTCGCGGACGATCTGGTCACCTCCGTCGACGAGGTGCGCGAAGGCGACTGACCTGGACTTCCGTTCGCGTCAGGTCAGCTGCGAGGGCCGTGTCAGGGGCGGGGACCCTCCCCGGCCCGAGAGGCCTCGGCGATCGTGGCCTCGCGCAGCAGCTGCAGACGGGCCCCCCGATCGGCCTCGTGGCGCGAGCGGGCGATCGCCCGCGCTGCCGCCGCATCCCGGTCGCCGACGGCCCGCAGCATCTCGGTGCGCGAGGCCAGGGACTCCTCCCAGCGTCCCGGCACCTCGAGCAGCGCGCTCGCCCCGGGCGCCAGGTGGACCGCCAGGGCCTCGAGCAGCTCGCTGAGCACCGGATTCTGCGCGGCGGTCCACAGCGCCCGATGAGCGGCCAGATCGCGCCGGGCTAACTCGGCGGGGTCGTACTCCTCGAGCGCGCGGTCCCGGTCCAGGAGTGCCTCGAGCCGCAGCACGTCCTGCACCGTGCGATGCACGGCGGCGTCGCCGGCGATCTGCTCCTCCAGCGGGATGCGCGCGTCGTGCGCCTGCAGGAGCGCCTGCGGATCCACCCCTCGCACCTCCAGCCCGCGCGCCGCGCGCACGGCCAGCCCTGCCTGCTCGAGCCGCGACAGAGCATCGCGCACAGGCGTGCGGGAGACCTCGAAACGGCTGGCCAGAGCCGTTTCACGCAGGGGAGTGCCAGGGGCGAGCTCGCCCTCGAGGATCTCGCTGCGCAGCGTCGTGAAGACGCTCTCGCGGTCGTTCCGGGCGGCCATGTCGGTGCCTCTCGTGCGTGGATGAGGACGGGTCGTGCGGGAGTGCGGATCTGACATAGACGCACTGCTCCGAGAAGTGTATCCCAAGACTGCTAGAACCGAGGCACCTGGATCGATCAGCGATCACTGCAAGCCGGTAGATTTCAAGCGAGAACACTGGGATACACAGTTGCAATCCACGCGCGCAGGCAGCGCATGGATGTCGCGGCAGCTCAAGCTCGGATCCTCCCCGTCCCCGCCCAGGCCTCGTACGATGAGCCCACGTCACTGCAGGCAGGAGCCCGGTCAGCGGCCCGCCGCCTCGAGAGGAGCTCGCGATGGACCTGGTCACGACGCTGCACGTGGAGCTCCCCGGGTGGCTCTTCGCCCGCCTCGAGGAGCTGCCGCCCCTGCTCCCCACCGTCGAGGAGCAGATGGACGTGGCCGACGAGCTGGCCGACATCACCTGGCGCTCGGGCGACGGAGGCCCGTTCGCCGCGCTGGTGGTCGAGGAGGACGGGACCCTGGTCTCCGTGGGCGTGAACCTCGTGCCCCGCACCGGGCTCAGCGCTCTGCACGCGGAGGTCACCGCGCTCTCCCTCGCCCAGCAGCGGACAGGCAGCTGGGATCTCGGTGCCGGCGGCGCGCGTCGCCGGCTCGTCGTCAACGCCCGCCCCTGCGTCCAGTGCTTCGGCGCGGTGCTGTGGAGCGGCGTGCGCTCACTCGTGATCGGGGCCGACGGTCCCGAGGTCGAGGAGGCCACCGGATTCGACGAGGGCCCGATGGTCGCGGACTGGGTCGAGCAGCTCTCCGCGCGCGGCATCGACGTCGCCACCGGTGTGCGCCACGCGCAGTCGCTGCAGGTGCTGCGCGACTTCGGCGCCTCGGCCTCCCTCGTCTACAACGCGCGCGGGGAGTGAGCGCCTGGGAGGCGGTGTCGAGCTGACTCGCCCCGCGTCTCAGCTCAGCCCGTAGGGCAGTTCGGGATGAGCGAGCGCGATCCCCGCCAGACGGTTGTACTTCGCGACGCGCTCTCCGCGCGCTGGCGCCCCGGCCTTGATCTGGTCCACCCCGGTGCCGACGGCGAGATCTGCGATGAAGTCGTCCCAGGTCTCGCCCGAACGGTGGGAGATCATGCAGGCCATCGAGGCCTCACGGGCGGTGCGTATCGCCGCGAGGGTCTGGGAGACGGTGCCGATCTGATTGGGCTTGATGAGCACCGCGTCGGAGAGTCCGCGCGCGGAGCCATCACGGATCCGCACGGGGTCCGTGACATAGAGGTCGTCTCCCACCAGCTGGACACGTCCCCCCAGCTCACGGGACTGGACTCGCCATCCTTCGAGATCGTCCTCCGCGAAGCCGTCCTCGAGGCTGCGGATCGGATAGTCCCTGAGCAGCTGCCGGTAGACGTCCACGAGCTCTTCGCGGTCCAGGTCTCGGCCCGCGACGCGATAGATGCCGCCGCCGCGATGGAACCCATTGGCCGCGGGATCCACGGCGATGGCCATCTCCTCACGTCCGGGCACGAGCCCTGCCCGCCCGATCGCCTCCATGAGCAGGTCGAGCGCCTCCCGAGGTTCGGAGAGCGCGGGGGCGAAGCCGCCCTCGTCGCCGAGGCCCGCCGTCCCGTACCGCTCGCGGACCAGAGCGCCGAGAGCATGATGCGCCTCGGCACCCATGGCGACCGCCTCGGCCTCGTCACGTGCGCCGACGGGCGCGATCATGAACTCCTGCAGGTCCAGGTCGTTCGCGGCGTGTGCGCCGCCGTTGAGCACGTTGAAGTGGGGGACCGGCAGCAGAGGGGTGCTCCCGGTGCGCGCCGCGAACCACTCCCACAGCTCCGAGCCGGCGGCGTGGGCGAAACCTCGCGCGAGCACCATCGACACAGCGACGACGGCATTCGCGCCGAGGTTCGCGTACCCCCGGGTGGAGTCGAGCTCGGCCATCGCCGCGTCGGCGTCCTCGAGCTCCGACCAGACGGGACCCACGAGAAGCTCGGCGAGGGGCGACTCGACGCTGCGCACGGCGCCCTCGACCCCCTTCCCGGAGAAGGCGGGACCGCCGTCACGCAGCTCGACGGCCTCGTGGGCACCGGTGGAGGCCCCCGCGGGGGAGGCCGCGCGCAGCAGCGCTCCGTCGTCCGTCGTGGCCGCGACCTCGACGGTCGGGAAGCCGCGCGAGTCGAGGATCGGACGGGCGCGCAGGGAGGTGAGGACGAGATCGTTGGTCATGGTGTGCTCCTCGGGTCGGGTCGGGTCGGGTCTGGACTGGTCGGGTGGGCTCGGATCGGATGGGGTCGTTTCAGGGCGTGCCGGTGGAGGGCGGCTCGTGGTGCGCGGGATCCGCGGTGCGTTCCGCTCAGTCGTCGGTGTCCCAGGGCAGGACGTCATCGAGGCCCACGGGGTCCAGCGGCACCACCACGAGCGGGCGGTGCTGGCGATGTGCGAGCTGCACGGCGACCGAGCCGCTGACGAATTCGCGCACCGACTCGCGCAGACCCTTCTGCCGGGTGCCGACGACGATGAGGGCGGCCGCGACCTCGTCGGCCAGCTGCGCGATCTCCCGGGCGGGCGCTCCGGCGAGGGTGCGCATCTCCCAGCTCACGCCGTGGACGTCGAGCACGCGGTGGAGCTCGGCCGCCAGAGCGTCATCGGCCGCCCCCGTGGAGTCCGGGTCGTCGTCTGCCGCGTCGGGATCCAGCGGCACCGTCACCACGGCGCCGTCGGCACCCGTGGTGACGGTCATCTGAGCGGGATCCACCCACGCGCACACGAGATGCGCGCGCAGCTCGCGCGCCAGCCGGGCGGCCGTGGTCACGACGGCCTCGCTCTGGTGCGGGGCGAGGCCGACGACGATCGTCGGCACCTCGGACGGAGCCGTTTCGGGGTGCTGCGGTGCTGGATCTGTGGTCATGTTCGTTCCTCCTCGAGAACTGCCGATGTGTCGGACCGCGAGCGCGGGTCGGCCAGATCCGTGCCGAAAGCGCGGTCGTAGAGGTCGACGCCGAAGCTCGTGCGCAGCGGCGGGCCCTCCGCGAGGCGGTAGCCGCCGTCCCGCGGGGCCCGCAGGAATGCGGCGCCCACGCCCTCGTCCTGCGCGAGGGAATCGGCGAAGTCGAAGAGGTGGGTGACGGTGCGGATCTGCACACCGCCGTCGACCAGTGCGCGGGTCACCTCGAGGAGCAGCTCGGAGCCCTCGGCCTCGTCGGTGGAGGCGAAGGACTCGTTGCAGAGCAGAAGGTCGGCGGGTGCGATCGCCTCCACGATCCTGTGCATCCGCTCGAGCTCCTCGTCGAGCTTGCCGTGCACGAGCTGCGAGTCCTCCTCGCGCGCGAAGTGCGTGAGCACGCGGCTGACCGGCCGGGCGGCGAACTGCTCGGCGGCGACCACCATGCCGGCCTGCATCATCAGCTGGGCGAGCCCCAGGGCCCGCAGGAGCGTGGACTTCCCGCCCTCGTTCGCACCCGTGACGACGAGCAGTCCGGCACCGCGCAGCTCCAGGTCGTTGCCCACCGGCGCCTCTCGGCGCTGCAGGGCGAGGCACGGATCGTAGATGCCGAGCGTCGCGGTCGTGTCGGACGTGGACGGATCCGGCCAGCACACCGGTGCGTCGAGATCGCGCAACGTGTCGACCAGGCGCACAGCGCCGCGATAGAACGCCAGTTCACGCCGCAGATCCCCGAAGAAGCCGGTGACCTCCTCGACGGCGCTGGTGGTGAGGTGGGCGAGGTCCTCGAGAGCGCGGTCGCGCAGCGCTGCGAGGGCTTCGCCGCCCGCCTGGTCCCGCTCGGGGAGCACGAACGTCTCGCGCGGATGGCCCATCGGCATCCGGGCTATCAGGCGGGGGTGGGTGAGCCCGGTGCGCCGTGCCAGGACCGGTTCGACGGTCCCGTCGATCACCGCGCCGGCCGTGACCAGCAGGCCGTCCGGCAGGGTGAGCTCGCGCAGCAGAGCGCGCAGGTCCGCGAGGGCCGACGGGGAGGTCTGCTGGTCCAGCCGTGCTGCGAGATCGCGGAACGCGGGGGAGGAGAACTCGTCCTCGATCCCCGCGCACAGCGTGTGGAGGACCTCGAGGTGGTCGGCGAGAGCACCGAGCCGGCGCACGTTCGAGGAGAGCTCCGAGGAGGGGTGACCGCGCAGCGGCAGCCAGAGGATGTCCCGGCGCACCGCGAGCGCGTCCTGGCAGAGCGCGAACAGCTCCTCGACCCGCTCGCGATGATGCAGGCAGTCCGAGAGCGCGCGCTGCCGGTGCTCGATGACGGCGGGATCGGACCGGGGATGCAGGAGCACCTGCCGGGACGCGTCGCGGGTGAGTCGGTCCCCGTCGGACATCGCCGCGAGCAGACGCTCGAGGTGCAGGTCGTCGGCGAGGTCGTCGGCGAGCTCCGGGGGAAGCGGCTCGGAGGGAGCGGCGGGCACGGAACCGGCGCGCTCTCGGGCTGGGCGACGGGTGCCGACGGGATCGAGCAGTCCTGTCCTCATCGCGATGCCCCCAGCTCGTGCAGGTGCGCGGCGATGAGGGCCGGGGACAGGCCGTGGCGCTCGGCCAGCGCCCGGGCGAAGGCGCGCCCGGCGGCAGGAGCGCGCACCACGCGCAGCGTGCGGCGGGCGGGGTCCTCGGGATCCACCTGGGCGACCATGCTGACGGTGGCGGGGCCGAGCCGGGAGAGCTCATCGATGAACGTCACGCACACCGCGCTCGCGCCGCGGTCGATGATCCGTTCGAGGACGTCGCGGGTGAGGACGCGCGCGTCGGCCAGGGCCGTCGACGCGAACGCCTCGTTGATGACGAGCACCGAGCGAGGGGTGGCGCGCTCGAGCATGGAGTGCAGCCGCGTCACCTCGCGGGCGAGTCTTCCCTCGACCGCATCGAGGTCCTCCTCGCGCTCGAACAGGCACATGACCTGGTCGGTCAGCGGGATTCTGGCGCTCGCCGCGGGGACGGGGCATCCCAGGGCGGCGAGGTGGTGCAGCTGGCCGACGGTGCGGGCGAGCGTCGTCTTCCCGCCCTGGTTCGGGCCCGAGACCACGAGGATCCTCTCGGCGCCGCGCAGCGAGACGTCGTTGGTGACGACCTCGCTTCCGTCGGCGGTGAGTCGCGCGCCGAGCGCGAGGTCCCAGGCGGACTCGACCTCGAGCCTGTGATCGTCGGCCGCCGAGGGCGCGGCGCTCGTGACCTGCGGGATGCAGACCGGCAGTCCGGCCCGGCGCATCAGGGAGAGCATGTCCCGCAGGGCCAGGTAGAAGCGGACCTCGTCGGCGAAGCGGACCAGCACGGGATCCCGGAAGTCGGCGGTGCGAGCGGCGATCTCGAGGATCGGGTCGAAGAGCTCCGGCGCCATCGCGCTCGCGTGCTCGAGCATCCAGAGCTGGACGTGGTCGAGCATCTCCGTCGACTCATTCGCCTCCGTGGTCGACTCCGCCGCCGCCGCCGCGTCGTCGTCCGAGCCGCTCGCGTGCTCCGCGCGCTCGTCACGGGGCCCGGCGGGGCCGGGATCCGCGAAGAGGGAGAGCACCGCGCGCGTGTGCTCGACCAGGTCGTCCGTGGTCCGGTGCGGGCCGACGACGACGCGGCCGGGGCGCAGGAGGGCGTCGTAGCGGAACGCGGCGAGGTGCTCGCGCGCCGCACGCGCGTCGGCCGCGAGGCTCGTGAAGGTGGGCGAGCGCCGCAGGGATCTCACGTGCTCGGTGAGCAGATGCCAGCCGTCGCACGTCGTGCTGCCGGGAGCGTCGCCGGCGGTCTTCTCGTCTTCGAGAGATCCGTCGTCCGCCGGGCCCTCGTCGGCCGTGATCCGTGCGGCGAGGAGGGTGTCGAGCGCGTCCACCGCTCCTGTCCACACCGTGAGTGCGCGGCAGTGCAGCAGCACGCTCAGCAGCGGGGAGCGGGAGTCGGCCGCCGCCGTCTCGAGGCGCGCGGAGTGCGCCGCGGCCTGCAGGAACGCCTGGACCCCTCGGCGAAGGTCCTGGTCCTCGAGAGCGGTGAAGACGCGTTGGCGGTAGGTGATATCCGCGGGATCGGAGAGCGGATGGCTCCATGCAGCGCGCGCTGCAGGAGCGCTCTCCGCGATCCTCGTGAGGACCTGGTCCAGGGCGAGGTCGTGCAGGGCCGAGGCGGCATCTGCGCTCGCATCGAGGGCCGGGGCAGCGCCGCGCGGCCACAGGATGCTGGTGAAGACGGACTCCGATTCCGGGCGCACCTGTGACTCCTCTCGTCACAGGCGCCATCGGCCGAAGCGGTTCGGGCTCTCTGCCCCGGCGAGCACCATCGCCACGGCCAGGATGCACCTTGCGCAGGGACTCCACAAGACCCCGGAGCGGCGCATGCCGCCGAAGATCCGCGCGACGCGAGCACTCACATCGGCGGTCCGCGCTGTGACGCACCCGTCCTTGCCAGCGGAGGATCGAGCGCGCACACTATAGATGAATCTTCAACAACACACGTCGGCCCTCGGGAGGGGCGGCCGTGAGGCCGAAGCCGACGACGAAGGAGAGAGCCATGACCGCGACCGCGTCCGTGACCGATGAACTGCACCTGAACCCTGAGACCGGGATGGACGCCGTCACGCTGCGCGTGGGCGATCTCGAGAACATGGCGTCCTACTACGCCAACGCGCTCGCGCTCGAGCCGATGGAGGAGCGCACCCGCGGCACCGAGGTGCACCGGGTGCTCGGCCGCGGCCAGGTGCCGATGATCCGCCTCATCGGCACGCCCGGCCTGCCCGCCGTCGACCCGCGCGCCGCGGGCCTGTTCCACACCGCGTTCCTGTTCGAGGACCAGGCATCCCTCGCGGCGACCGTCGCCCGCGCCGCCTCCGATCCGCGCAGCCGGTACGTGGGCTCGGCCGACCACCTGGTCTCCGAGGCCTTCTACTTCACCGACCCCGAGGGCAACGGGATCGAGCTCTACATCGACCGTCCGCGCGACCAGTGGACGTGGCGCAACGGCGAGGTGCAGATGGACTCGCTGTTCCTCGAGCCGAACGCGTACCTCACCGCGCACCTGGACCAGGACGTCGTCGCCGCCGGCCCCGCGCGCGCGGGCAAGGTCGGGCACGTGCACCTGCAGGTCGGGGACGTGCCCACCGCCCGCCGCTTCTACATCGACGCCCTCGGCTTCGAGACCACCGTGGGCAACCACCCCGGCGCCCTCTTCGCCTCCGCCGGCGGCTACCACCACCACGTCGCGATGAACGTGTGGAACAGCGCCGGCGCCGGGCCGCGGGCCGCGACCCTGGGCCTCGGCGACGTCGCGATCACCGTGCCCGGCCGCGAGGACCTCGACGCGCTCGTGGCCCGCCTGCGCCGCGCGGGCATCCAGTACGCCGACGAGTCCCATCGCGTCGTCGTCCACGACCCCTGGGGCACGCAGGTCAGCCTTGCGATTCCCGGCACCAGCGCCGAGGAGCTTCTCCGCCGCTGAGCCGAAGGCCGACGGGCCCCGGCGGGCGCCGGGGCCCCGGGGCCGGTCAGGCGCTTGCGACCGGGGAGGCCGTTCGGGCACCCGTCACCAGGGGAGGATGCCGTAGCCGCCGTCGCCGTCGCCCTCCGTGGTCCACAGGTGCCCCCAGAGCACACCGCTCGGGCCGTCCTCGGGAAGGGTCGCGAGATGCACGCTGGGCTCGGCGCCCTGCGCGACGGGGCGGATCCCGCGGTGCTGGGTGAAGTCGGTGTCGGTGAAGCCCGGGTTCGCGGCGTTGACCTTGATCGGGGTGTCCCGCAGCTCCTTGGCGTACTGCACGGTCATCATGTTCACCGCCGCCTTCGAGCTCGGGTACTGGATCGAGGCGGGCGTGCCGCTCACCGGGGAGCCCGGGTTCACGGTCGCGTCCATCGAGCCGATCTCGCTGGAGACGTTGACGATGCGCGCCGCGGGCGCCCTGCGCAGCAGCGGCAGGAACGCATTGGTCACGCGCACCACCCCGAACACATTGATCTCGTAGACCGAGCGCATGTCCTGGATCGAGGTATCGCTCGGCGCCGCACGGTGGCCGCCGACGCTGGGCACGCCGGCGTTGTTGACCAGGGCGTCGAGGTGGTCGTACCGGGCGGAGACCCACTGCTCGGCCGCGCGCACGGAGTTCTCGTCGGTCACGTCGAGGCGGACGGCGTGGGCGTCGATGCCCTCGTCGCGCAGGCTCTCCTCGGCGGTGCGCCCGCGCTCCTCATCGCGCGCGCCGAGCAGCACGGTGAAGCCGAGGCGCCCCAGCTGCCGGGCCGTCTCGAAGCCGATGCCCTTGTTGGCGCCCGTGATGAGGGCGATGCGGGCGGTGGCGGTGGCAGGGGCAGTGGTCTCGTGGCTCATGCTCGCGAGGCTACGCCGACGGGGACGGCGCGAGCTGGGACGGTGCCGGGCTCGTCGATGTCGAAGGGAGGCGACCTCAGCGGAAGCGCGGGTCGTCGTCCTGGTCGCGCAGGGAGCCGAGCTCCGTGATCGGTGCGCCCTCGAGCTCCGCGCGCACCGCCGCGTCGTCGAAGTCCAGGAGCTTCGTCGCCAGCTCGTGGGCGTCGCCGTCGCCCACGAGGTGGTGCAGACGATCGGCGTCCCAGCCGTCGGGCTGCTCGCCGGCCTGCACCCGGCGCAGCGCTGCGACCAGCTCGGCGAAGCCGAAGATCCCGCCGGAGTCCTCGGGCGGACAGGCGCCCTCGCCGCCCAGCAGCTCGGCGGTCTCGACGGTGCCCTCGCTCGTGCCGGCGACCGCGACGCGATGCTCCCAGTCGTCCCCCATGTCGTACAGATAGGTCAGGACGGTGCCGTCGCCGAGGGCGTGCTCGAGGGTCACGCCGCGCTCCTCGGCCTCCTCGGACTCCGGCTCGAGGAGCCATCGCACGCTCGCCGTCCAGTAGCTCTCGCCGCGCCCGAAGCCGTGCCGGTGCCTGTCCTCCCAGCCCATCGCGATCTGCAGCACGTGGTGCAGATCGGTGAGCTGCACGTCGGAGGGCACGCGCACCTCCCGCCACACGGCGGGCTCGCAGTCGACGAGGGTCACGCGGAGATCGAGGATCGTCATGCGGCCCACGGTAGGCCGTTCGATGGGCGTCGGCCCGCCGCTCGAGCGAGCGACGGACCGACGGGGTGGGGAAGCGGGTGCGGCTCAGGCCTGGGGAAGGTGCTGCTCAGGCCTGCTGGAAGGAGAGGCACTCTGCGGCGGCGCCGGCGCCCGGACCCATGCGCACGGAACCGGCCGAGCACTCGAGGTCCTTGTTGAACACGCAGTCGGTCTGCTGGCACGCGCCCACCTGGGAGACGACCTTCGAGAGGCCGCCCTTGGTGTCCAGGGGGATGAACGTGGCGCAGTCGTGATCGGCATCGACCGTCACCGCGAATGCGGTGCAGCCGTCATGGTTGTAGGAGCACCCGGTGACCGAGCACTCGGTCACCTTCGGCATCTCGATGGCGGTCATGTCTCCTCCTGTGCAGGTCAGCGCCCCTATCGCGGGCTCTGCAGAAAGAATAGACGCGGGATGCGCAGAATTCTAGAAAGGAATACCTGCCTTACCCCTTAAGGCGACGAAGGCATTTCGAAAAGCCCCTGCTTTTCTAAAAGCCGTGTGGTTCGTAAATGCGTGTGCGGCCGAACGCCCCGGGCGCCTGCACGGCGGCCCCCGAGGACCTGCACCGCGGTCCCCGCCGGTCCTCCGGGAGTGTCCCCTGGACTCAGTGGCCCCCGCCGGTATAGAGCTCGGGCGCGGGCAGGCCGCGCTCGGAGCGGACCCGACGGCTGATGCCCTCGGTGGCGATGAGCGCGTCCACGACCTGGCCCGCCGTCACCGGGAACGGCATCGCATGGATCGTCTCGCCCTCGACGGTCGCGGCCTCGGCGACGGCCTCGATCTCGTCGCGGTCCTCCGGGCTCAGTCCGATCTCGGTGAGCGTGTTGGGCAGGCCGACCTGCGTGGTGAAGGCGATGAAGTCCTCGATCTCCGCCGTGGGTGCGCCCTCGAGGATCAGCTGCGCGAGGGAGCCGATGTTGACCTTCTGGCCGTGGGTGAGGCCGTGGGTCTGCGGGGCGGCCGTGAGCCCGTTGTGGATCGCGTGCGCCGCGGCGAGGCCGCCGGACTCGAAGCCCAGGCCCGAGAGCAGCGTGTTCGCCTCGACCACCGCCTCCAAAGCGGGCGTGACGACGTGCGCGGCGACCGCGTCGAGCGCCGGCAGCGCGTTCTCCCACAGGATGTCCCAGCTCAGCTCCGCGAGCGCGGTCCCGGCGCGGGTGGGGCGCCCGCCCGCCATCGCGTCGGCCGTGCCGCGGCGGGTCGCTCGGGCCTCCAGCCACGTGGCCAGGGCGTCCCCGATCCCGGCGGCGAGGAAGCGCACGGGGGCGTTCGCCACGACCTGAGTGTCGATGAGCACCAGGTCGGGGTTGCGCGGGAAGAAGCGGTACTCGACGAACTCGCCGTCGGCCGTGTAGATGACGGCGAGCGAGGACGTCGGCGCATCGGAGGAGGCCGCCGTGGGCACGCTCGCCCAGCGGATCCTCGCGAGATGGCCCGAGGCCTTCGCGGCGTCGATCGTCGACCCGCCGCCGAGTCCGACGATCACGTCGTGCCCGCCCGCGGCGATCACGTCGACCAGCGAGTCCACGGCCTCCGGGGTCGCGAACCGCTCGAAGCCCACGCGGGTCGCGGGAAGATCAGCCGCGGCGAGCGCATCGGTGACCTGCTGGGAGAACAGGCCCCACACGGTGTCGTCGGCGACGATCAGCGGATTGCGGCCGAGGGCGGCGAGGTGGGTGCCGAGCTCGTCGAGCGCCCCTTCCCCTGGACGTAGCGGCTGGGGCTGGCGAGGACGCTGAGCGAGGACGAGGTGGTGGAGGGCATGGCACGGCGCTCCTTCGGGCCGACGGTCGGGCCCGCCGCTGCGGGCCCCTGATGCCCCCGAGTCTTCGCCCGGGTCGAGGCGGCGGGCAACGGGGGTTCTCGTCGGCCGAGAAGGCGCCCGGGAGAGTCTGCTCAGGCGCGGACGCGCCGCGCCCGCCACCCGTCCCAGGCCCAGCAGAGTGCCGCGAGGGCGCACATGATCACCAGGATCAGCCCGCCCACGGTGAGCGCGCTGGCGTAGCCCACCCGCGGGATGTCGATGAACGGGTAGGGGTACCAGCTGGTCACGGCCCCGTGGACGAGGGTCCAGACCAGGTAGGCGAGCGGGAAGACAAGGCTCGCGGCGAAGGTGCGCGCGTGCACGTGGCCCCGCGGACCGATCACCAGCCACACCACCGGCGCGAGCACCGGGACCAGCATGTGCTGGACGGTATCCAGGATCGTCGGCATGCCGGGAGCGATCACCGCGCCCGGGCGCAGCAGGAACCAGTTCACGACCCCGGTGATCACGATGCCCGTGACCGCGTTGAGGGTGAGCACGCGCAGGAGCGGCCCCGGACGTCGGCCGACCGTGAGCGAGACCGCGACGAGGGCGACGAACAGGTTCGTGAGGATCGTGAAGTAGGAGAAGTAGCGGATGACGCTCACGATCAGGCCGGGCCCGTCGGCCGGGGAGAGCGCGGTGCCCACGGTCTGCACGAACGAGCCGCACATCCCGAACACCGCGCACACCGCGACGATCCCCCAGAGGATCCGCGGGGCCGCGCCGGGCGGGGTGGTCGCACCTCCGGTGCCAGTCGAGGTGGGCGGGGGAGCGGACGCGGCGCTGGGCATGCACGCATTGTCCACCCGAGGGCGACCGCCCCTCAGTCCCGAGCGCGCCGGGCTCGTGCGAAGCCGACCCACACGAGCGCCGCGATCAGCACCGAGCCGATCGCGAGGACGGCCCCTCCCACCAGCACCGCGCCGGTCACGCCCACCGCGGCGCCCAGCAGGGCGAGCGTGAGGCCGTTGCCGGTGCGCAGGCCGCTGCCGATCATGTTGTAGACCCCGACAACGCGTCCGCGCTGCTCGATCGGGGCGCGCAGCTGCACGACGGCCTGGCCGATCGACATCGCGGCCATGTTCGCGACGCCCCCGACCACCAGGGCGATCACCGCGACCGTGTAGTGCGAGGTGGTCGCGACCACGACCGTCGTGAGCCCGAAGAGGAAGGTCGCGACGACGGCCGCGCGGGTGTCGGGCCGCACGATCCCGGTGGCCTCGAGCAGGATGCCCCCGAGCACCCCGCCGGCGCCGTTGGCGAACAGCAGCACCCCGTAGCCGAGCCCCGCGGAACCCGCGCCGAGGGCGTCGGCGAAGGAGGGCATCGAGACCTGCAGCGAGGAGCCGACGCACACCGCGACCAGGCCCGCGAGCACGATCATCGCGATCAGCACCGTGTCGGAGCGCACCGTGCGCAGCACCGAGAAGGAGTCCAGGATGCTCAGGCGCTCGCGGCGCACGAAGCCGCTGCGGGTGTGGCCCGTGAAGGGGGTGCGCAGCATGAGCAGCGTCATCGGCAGGTAGAACAGGACGTTCGCGAAGATGCCCCATGTCGGCCCGAGCGCCAGCATCAGCACCGATCCGACCACGGGCCCGGCGAGCACGCCGAGGCTGCGGAAGGTCGCGTTCAGGCGCACGGCGCCGGGGAGGTCGTCGGGCTCGGCGAAGTCGTGGAGAAGGAGCTGCTCGGCGGGGGCCCACAGCGCGCCCGCGCAGCCGTGCAGGACCAGCAGCACGCACGCGTGCCACATCTCCAGCGTGCCCGTGAGGAAGAGGACGCCCCAGGCCAGGGACACGAAGGCGAACAGGCCCTGGGCGATCTGGATGATGCGCCGGCAGTCGAAGCGCTCGGCGAGCCCGCCGAACCACACCGACAGCAGCAGGAACGGCAGCCAGTGGCTGATCACCTCGAAGCCCACCAGGCCGGGCGAGTGGAACTGGTTCCACAGCACCCAGTAGGTGATGACGTGCTCGATGTTGTCGCCCATCATCGAGAGCCCCGCGGTGAACAGGTAGGGGCGCGAGTGCCCGTCGCGCAGGGCCGCGAAGCGCCGGGGTGCGGTGGCGGTCGTGCGGATCATCTCCTGGGGTGGGGGCCGGTGCGAGGAGGGCCGACGGGGGCGAGCACCGACCGCGGATGACCCTAGACCGCTCCGCACGCCCAGGTCATGAGTGGGTCACTGGATGGTCGGGCCGAGGGGTCCAGGGTCCGGATCTGCGACGCGACGACGCGGACGACGTGGGCGACGCGGACGACCGCGCAGAGCGGGCAGGGCGATCCCCGCGACCGCGGCGAGGAAGGCGCCCTGCATGAGGGTGCGCGGAACCAGGTGGTCCCACCACGGCAGGTCGTCGCCGGTCAGGGCGAGATGCACGTTCGCCGGGAACATGGCGACGAGGAGGATGCCCAGCCCGCGCGCGGCCCAGGGCGCCAGCCGGCGGTCCAGGAGCCCCAGCGCGCCGAGCAGCTCGAGGACCCCGGTCACGGTGACGACGGCCCCCGGCCACGGGAGCTGCCCCGGGACCATCGCGATGAGCTCCTCGCGCTTCCCGATGAAATGGACGGTGCCGGTGAGCAGGAACATCGCGCAGACCCCGGCACGCAGGGCGACGCCCTCGGGATCCGGGTGTCCGCGGCGGCGCGCGATGACCTCCGAGACGCCCGTGACCGTGACCAGGACGATCAATGGCTCCATGGCTGTTCCTCCCTCGCGATGATGCCGGTGGACATCTGCTGACGATTTCGGTTGACAGTGTCAAGCCCTGGGGCGAGGCTAGAACCCCGACTTGACACTGTCAAGCGTCGGCGCGACAGTGGGGGCATGCCGCGATCCGACGAGAGCCCGAGCGCCGCACGGGACACCGACCTGCGCGCGAGCCTGCTCGCCGCGGCCGAGGCCGAGCTCGCCGAGCACGGTCCCGAGGGACTCCGGCTGCGCGCCGTCGCCCGCCGGGCGGGCGTCTCCCACGCCGCCCCCGGCTACGTGTTCGGAGGGATGCGCGGCATGCTCACCGCTCTCGCGACGAAGGGGTTCGGTGCGCTCGCCGACCGGCTCGCGGAGGCGGGGGATCCCGCTCCGCTCACCGCCCTGGGCGAGGCGTACGTGCGCTTCGCCGGGCAGGAGCCCACCCTGTTCTCGCTCATGTTCCGCACCGCCCTGCTCGAGACGGGCGACCCCGACCTCATCGCCGCCCAGGAGAGGGCCTTCGCGCCGATCGCCGCACACGGCGAGACCCGCGAGCACGCCGTCATGTTCTGGGCCCTCGCCCACGGCGCCGCGATCCTCGAGCGCGACGGGCAGCTGACCCGCGCCGTCCCGGGCGAGGGCGACGACGCTCCGGCCGAAGGGGTCGTGCGGCTCTTCGCGCAGACCCTGGGGGAGTGAGCGCACCGCGGACCCCGTCCAGATCCCGCGCCCGGGCTTGACGCGCGAGCCCCCGCGGGGCTTCAGTTGGCCCCTGGATTCCGGGACGACCCGCCCCGGCACGACGACGTGGAAGAGGGGCAGAGATGGACGCATCGCGCGTGCGAGAGCTCTCCGACATGGCCACCATCAGGCTGCAGAACAAGCCGGGCACCGGGTCCTCGACCCGCGGCGGCTGGATGATGATCTCGACGATCCTCATCGAGGCGTGGGACCTGTACGCGATCTCGTTCCTGCTGATCTTCATCAAGAACGAGTACGAGCCGACGGCGGTCCAGCTGGGCCTGGCCACGGCGGCCGTCCAGGGCGGTGCCCTGGTGGGCGCGCTGATCGGCGGCTACGTGGCCGACCGTCTGGGTCGCAAGAAGGTCTTCCTGCTGACGATGGCGCTGTTCATCGTGCTGGCGATCGTCCAGGGCTTCTCCCAGAACATCTGGGACCTGATCATCATCCGCTTCCTCATCGGCATCCCGCTGGGCAGCGACATCTCCAACG
Organism: Brachybacterium sp. ACRRE; assembly: GCF_022346485.1. Lineage (NCBI taxonomy): Bacteria > Bacillati > Actinomycetota > Actinomycetes > Micrococcales > Dermabacteraceae > Brachybacterium > Brachybacterium sp. ACRRE. The sequence goes on from NZ_JAKRMO010000002.1 coordinate 68,309, forward strand.
GCTACGCCTACATCATGGAGTCGATGCCCAAGGGCAAGCGCGAGCAGATGGGCAGCCGCTGGCAGTTCATGTTCGGTCTGGGCGAGGTCGCCGCGATCGTCATCGTCACGATCATGTACGCGACCGGCATGCCCCACGAGATCCTCTGGCGCGTGGGCCTCGCCCTCGGCGCGATCCCCGCGATCATCCTGCTGATCTCCCGCGTGAACCTCCCGGAGACCCCGCTCTCGCTCGTGCAGCGCGGGCGCTTCCGGCAGGCCAAGCAGTCCTCCGAGAAGCTGTTCGGGGATCCGCTGGAGATGCTGCCCGACGAGGACGTCGAGCTGCCCCGCGTGAAGGTCAGCGACTTCCTCAAGGTCATGTGGGCCGACCCGATCAAGAAGCGCAGCACCATCTTCGGCTGGATCTCCAACGCCATGCAGGGCGCCGAGTTCACCGCCTTCGGCTTCTACCTGCCGGTGATCCTCGTGGTCGCCGGCGTGGGCGTGAGCACGAGCGGCGACGGCACCGAGAGCTACATCGGCACCAACCTCATCACCGCGCTCATCTACTGCGTGGCGACCGTCTCCGGCTTCACCGCCCCGATCGTGCTGCCCAAGCTCGGCCACCGCGGGCTCGCCATGGCCGGCTACGGGATGGCGTTCATCGGACTGGTCGCGGGCGCCTTCGCGCTCGGGGCCGACATCAAGCCGCTGATCGTGATCGCCGCGCTCGTGCTCATGTGGGGCCACTACTGGGACGCCTCGAACGGCATGACGATCGTGTCGATGGTCGCCCCGCCGCGCTTCAAGGGCACGGCATCGGGCTTCGGCTACGTGTTCGTGAAGGCGGCGTCGTTCTTCGGGGCCTTCGTCTTCCCGATCATGACGGCCGCCTGGGGCCCCGTCGGCGCGACCCTCGCCGTCTCCGTGCTCTCCCTGACCGGCTTCCTCTCGGCCAAGTTCATCCTGCCGGAGGTCTACGGCTACGTGGAGTCCGAGACCGCCCACCTCCAGGAGGCGGCGCTGAAGGGCGAGCCCGAGGCATAGACGCAGACGCAGATGAAGACGCAGTCGACCACGCCCACGGTCGCCGCGACGACGACAGCACGCTCACGACGAGAGGACACCATGCCCGTTCCCGCCTACCCGGCCTCCGACTTCCCCGAGCGTCCGACGGCGATCGTCACCGGCGCCGCCTCCGAGCGCGGCATCGGCCGCGCGACGGCCCACCGGCTCGCGCGCGACGGCTGGGCCGTCGCCGTGCTCGACCTCGACGGCGCCGCGAGCGAGGCCGTCGCCGCCCGGATCACCGAGGAGACCGGCGTCCCCGCGCTCGGCCTCGGCGTCGACATCTCCGACGAGCAGGCCGTGATCGACGCCGTGGCCCGCATCGACGCGGAGCTGCCGCAGCTCGTCGGCGTCGTCAACAACGCCGGGATCTCCTCGCCGACCCCGTTCACGGAGGTCGGCACCGAGGAGTGGAAGCGAGTGTTCGACGTCAACGTGCACGGCACCTACTTCGTGACCCGAGAGGCGGTGAAGGTGTTCCGCCGCCACAGCCTGGGGCGGATCGTGAACGTCTCGAGCGCCTCGGCCGAGCGCGGCGGGGGCGTCTATGGGCGCGCCGCCTACTCCGGGTCGAAGGCGGCGCTGCTGGGCATGGCCCGCACCTGGGCGCGCGAGCTCGGCGAGTACGGGATCACCGCGAACTGCGTGGCTCCCGGCTCGATCGACACGGACATCATGGGCGGCCGCCTGAGCGACGAGCGCAAGACCTTCCTGCTCCAGGAGCTGCCCGTGGGGCGCGTGGGCACCGTCGAGGACGTGGCCGGGGGCATCGCCTACCTGCTGGGACGCGACGGCGGCTACCTCACCGGCGTCACCCTCGACATCAACGGGGGCTCCCACATCGCGTGAGCGGCGCGCGAGGTGTGTCGTCAGCCCGCGAGGGCGTCCGGGTTCACCACGTGGGGCGGGCGCTCGCCGCGGACGGCGGCGACCATGGCGGCTGCGATGCGGGACTTGAGCTCCGCCTCCGACTCCTCGCTGTACCAGGAGGCGTGCGGCGTGAGCACCAGGTTCTCCTCGTCCAGCAGCGGTGAACCGGCGGGGATCGGCTCGGTCTCGAAGACGTCGAGCGCCGCGGAGCGCGGTCGGCCGGTGGGCAGCGCTGCGAGCAGTGCTTCGGTGTCCACGACGGCGCCGCGGCAGGTGTTCACGAGCATCGCCCCGGTCTTCATGCGCGCGAGGGCATCGGCGTCGATCAGGTGGTGGGTCGCGTCGGTGAGAGGGACGTGCAGGGAGAGGACGTCGCTGCGTGCGAGGAGGTCCTCGAAGGCGAGCACGGGCGTGCCGTCGGCCGAGGTGCTTCCGACCTCGAGCATCGGATCCGCGCCGACGACGGCGAAGCCGAGCGCCCGCGCCTTGGCCGCGGTGGCTCGGCCGATGCGGCCCAGGCCCACGACGCCGAAGGTCTGCTCGCACACGCGGTGCAGGGGCTTGATCGTCTCGAGCCCGTAGCGGCCCGCGCGCACCTGCCTGTCGAGCTGCGCGGTGCCGCGCACCAGGGTCATGGCCAGCGCGATCGCATGGTCGGAGACGTCCTCGATCGAGTAGTCGGGGACGTTGCATACGGGCACGCCGCGAGCGGTCGCCGCCTCGAGGTCCACGGTGTCCACGCCCACGCCGTAGCGGCCGATGGCCCTCAGACCGGGCAGTGCGTCGAGCACGCGAGCGGTGATCGGGGCGTACTGCACGAGGATCGCGTCGGTCCCCTGGGCGGCGGCGATGACCTCGTCCTCGGTGGTGGCCTGGGCCTTCACGAGTTCGATGCCGGCGGCGTCGGCCGCCTGCTGCTCCTCGGCGAAGGCCTCGTGGTCGCAGTCGACGATGGCGATACGGGGTGCGGATGCGGCAGCGGTCGAAGATGAAGATGCGGATGCGGATGCGGGCACGATGCTCCTCCTCGAGCGGGCGTTCATGGGTGCGCGGCGGGCTGCTCCGAGACTATGGGCGGGCGCGATCCGAGCGCATCGCGCGTTCGCTCATTGGCGCGGGTCGCCGGCCGACAGATGCGGCAGCGGCATGCGGGCGGATCGGTCCACGTGCACGAACGGTCAGGTTCCGTGCCGGAACATCGCGTTCCCGGCACGGGACCTGACCATTCATGGGGCCCGCGGGGCTCCGCGCGTCAGTTCTCCTCGAGGGACCCGTCGTAGGCGCAGATCGCATCGACCTTCGCGGCAGACGACGAGTTCGGGTCGAACTCGAGGTCCAGCCACACGTCGACCAGGGCCTTCGCGGACTCGAGGCCGATCACGCGCTCGCCCATGCACAGCACCTGCGCGTTGTTCGACAGGATCGAGCGCTGCACCGAGTAGAGGTCGTGCGCGGTCACCGCGCGGATGCCCTTGACCTTGTTCGCCGCGATCGCGACGCCCAGGCCGGTCCCGCAGATCAGCAGCGCATGGTCGGCCTCGCCGGCCGCGACCTTCTCCGCCGCGTCGACCGCGACGTTGGGGTAGTAGGTGCCGTCCTCACGGCCGGTGACGCCGACGTCGGTCACGGACGCGACCCGCTCGTCGGCCTCGAGAAGAGCCTTGAGCTCCTCCTTGTACCCGTATCCGGCGTTGTCCCCGCCGACGACGATCCTCAGTGCCATGGTGCTGCTCCTCGTGCTGATGCTGGTGCTGGTGGGTGATGCGCGGTGTGCGGTGCGCGATGTGCGCAGGTGGTGCGTGCTGGTGAAGCGGTGTGGTCGGGCCCTCCGGCCAGAGTCAGGCTGCGGCGCCCTGCTTCTGGCGGTGGTCGAGCTGCATCTGGGCGTAGACGGCGGCGACGCGGGTGGCCTCGATCATCGACTCGCCCTGGGCGATGCCCTTGCCGGCGATGTCGAAGGCGGTGCCGTGGTCCACGGAGCTGCGCATGAAAGGCAGGCCCAGGGTGATGGTCACGGCGTTCTGGAAGTCGTAGGTCTTGCAGGCGATGTGGCCCTGGTCGTGGTACATCGAGAGGATCGCGTCGTGGTGGCCGTCGAGGTTGAAGGCGAAGATCGCGTCGGCCGACTGCGGACCCACCGCGTTGATGCCCTGGGCCTTCGCGTCCTCGACGCCGGGGCCGATGTGCTCGATCTCCTCGGTGCCGAACATGCCGCCCTCGCCCACGTGCGGGTTCAGCGCGGCCACGCCGATCGAGGGGTTCTCCATGCCCAGGGCGCGCAGCTCGCCGTCGATGTCCTGGAGGTACTGCAGCACGCGCTCGCGCGTGATCTGGTCGCAGGCCTGGCGCAGGGAGACGTGGCGGGTCAGGAAGAACACGCGCAGCTTGTGGCAGTTGAACATGGTCAGCGCGTACTTCGAGTCCGTGAGCGCCTGGTAGATCTCGGTGTGGCCGATGTGCGGGACCTCGGCCTCCTGCAGGGCGGCCTTGTTGATCGGGGCGGTGGAGACCGCGTCGATCCTGCCCGCCAGGCCCAGCTCGATGGACTTCTCGAGGTAGGAGTAGGCGCGCAGGGCCGCGGCCTTCTGGACCTTCCCGAACTCGATCTCGGCGTCGTTCTCGACGTCGGTCTGCAGCAGGTCGATCGTGCCCAGCTCGAAGCGGGCCTCCGAGGGGTCGGAGATCATGTGGAACTGCGCGTCGACGCCCTGGATCTTCGCGGCCAGCTCGAGGCTGTCTCGGTGGCCGATGACGAACGGGTCGCAGATCTCGTAGATCTCGGGGGACTGCATGGTCTTCAGGACGATCTCGGGGCCGATGCCGGCGGGGTCGCCGAGCGTGATCGCCATGGTGGGCTTGCGGGGAGCGGTGCCGGCCGGAGTGGTGTCGGGGGCAGTCATGAGGAGAGGGTCCTTTCGTCGAACAGGCGGTTCACCGACTGGAGGGCGGTGACCTCGGTGCCGGTGAGTCCGCCCTTGCAGACCACCGGAAGATGTGCGTACGGGCCGCCCACGATCCCGGCCTGGTCGACCTGGGGGATCACGTAGTCGACCATGGCGAGGCCGTCGGCCTCGAGGGCCTGGCAGGTGGCGACCATGACGTCGCCGCCCGTGAGATAGGCGCCGGCGAGGCGCTCGCGACCGATCTCGTCGAGCACCAGGCGGGCCAGCCGCCCGAAACGGTGCGTGAGCAGGGTGGAGATGCGATGGCCGGTGAGCCCGCTGGCCGCCTCGAGATCGGCCTTCGCGGTGCGGCCGCCGCTGATCACGGTGTCCAGGGCCAGCAGGGCCACGCGCACCGGCTCGGGCCCGTCCAGCAGGCCGCGCAGCTTCCCGCGCACGCGCGCCGCCTCGACCTCGAAGGAGGTCTCGTCGCCGATCAGGCGCAGCACGTCGGCCGTGAGCACCTGCGTGCCGGGCTCGGCCGCGAGCCGGGTCATCTGCTCGTGCGTGCGGGCCGATGCGCTGCCGGCGACCACGGCGATGGTGCCGTGCTCCGCCTCGGCCGACGGGGCGGTGCGCAGCGGCCGCTCGATGCTCTCGGCGCCGGCGAGCAGGCCCCGGTGCGCGGCCAGGCGCACGCTGAAGGGACCGGGGTCGACGGCCACCACGCAGCCGCCGACGGCGACGACCGCGCGGGCGATCTCGTCGACGTGCTCGATCGTGGCCGCATCCAGCACGATCGCGCGCACGCCGCTCTCGTGCAGGCGCGCGAACCGCGCCCGCAGGGCGGCCTGCCCGGCGAGGACGTCGGCGAGACCCACGTGCGCGACCTCGCGCGAGAACTGGCGGGACAGCAGCGTGGGCAGATGGGACTCGGTGACGGGCGTGCGGACGTCGCGCGCGACGTCGGTCTCGGCGAGCGGCACGGAGTCGATGAGCGAGTAGCCGCCGACGACGATCCGGCGGGACTGCGGCATCGCCGGGACGATGATCGCGGTCGGGTCCTCGCCCGCCTCCTCGAGGGCCGACATCATGCCCTCGACCTCGGGGCCGACGCCGCCGCGCAGGGTCGTGTCGATGCGCTTGGACAACTGCTCGGCGCCGAGGGCCAGCAGCTGCTCGGCCGCGTGGCGGACCCGGCCGAAGGCGACCTCGGGCTCCATCGCGCGGGAGTCCGTGGAGACGATGATCGCGTCCTCGTCGCCGGTCACGGCCTCGGCGATCCCGTGGTGGCGGAACAGCACCGTGGGGCGGGACCCCTCGCGGGCGATCAGCGCGCCCACTGTGGTCCCGCCCGTGAGGTCGTCGGCGACGATCCCGAGACGGCTCACGCGATCACCTCATGGGGGTCGTCGGAGGCGAGGGACGAGGGGCCGCCGGTCGCGGTGATCGCGCCCTGCTCCTTGCGCGGACGGATCTCGGTGATGCTCAGCAGCAGCACGAAGCCGACCACGAGCACGCCCACGAAGTAGCTGAAGGCGATCGAGTAGCTGCCGGTCGCGTCGAGCAGCGCGCCCACGATGATCGGTGCGAAGAAGCCGCCCAGGTTCCCGCCCGAGTTGATGACGGCGATCTTGAACGGGTAGGTGCGCCCGGTGGTCAGGTTCATCGCGTACGAGGTGAACGAGGACCAGCCGATGTTGAGGAAGAACCCGGTGAGGATCAGGGCCGTGACCAGCAGCGGCGTGTTCTGCGGGATGACGATGACGAGCGCCATCATGATCGCGGTCATCAGCGCCGTGATGAGGGCGGTGGGCTTGCGGCGGCCGCGGAACAGGCGGTCGGAGACGGCGCCGCCGGCGATCGCGCCGACGATGCCGCCGATGAACGGGGTCGAGGCGACGAAGCCCATGCCCACGGCGTCGAAGCCGCGCGCATCGCGCAGGTAGGTGGGCACCCACGTGATCATGCCGTAGAGGACGTTGTTCATGAAGAAGTAGGCGAGCGTGATGCCCCAGACGTTCCAGGACTTCAGCACGGAGCGCGCATCGCCCAGGGGAGCGGAGTCCTTGAGGCGGATGATGCGGTCGATGATCCCCATGTCGCCGAACTCGCGGGCGACGACCGGGACGGCGCCGGCGACGTCGCTGATGTAGTCGGCCTCGGCCTGGTTCACGAGCTTCGCGTCGCTCGGACGGGAGCGGACCACGAGGAAGAAGACGATCGCCATGATCGCGCCGGGGATCGCGAACCAGTGGAAGACGGCCCGCCAGCCGGCGGCCTCCGCGATGAACACCGCGATCACGGGCACCACCAGCGGCGCGACCTGGGTGGAGGCGATGTAGACGCCGGTCGCCAGGCCCTTCTCCTTGGTCGGGAACCAGCGGTTGATCGTGGAGGTCATGCCCACCGGCGTCGGCCCCTCGAGCACGCCCAGCAGCAGGCGCAGCACGATGAGCATGACCGCGGTGGTCGTGAAGCCCATGAGGAAGGTGATCACGGAGAACAGCAGCACCGCGATCGAGACGATCGTGCGGGTGCCCATGCGGCCGATGAGGATGCCGGCGGGGATCTGGGAGATCGCGTAGCCCAGGAAGAAGAAGCTCGAGATCGCGCCCAGCGCGGTGTTCGAGACGTGGAACTCCTGCTGCATGTACGGCAGCACGGTGCCGACGTTCGAGCGGTCCGCCATCGCGACCACGTAGGTCAGGAAGATCGCGCCGAGGACGAGCCAGCGGTACTGGGTGGGTTTGCCGAGGCGGCTGCGCGGTGCGGACATCGCTCACTCCTTCGTGGTCCGGGCAGGTGAAGCGTGAGCAATCGTCGCATCGAGAGGGTGGATAAAGGCAATGAGGGGGCCTGAATCGGGAAAATGTGTCACTCTGGGGTTGGTGGCGTGAGGTGCGGGACTTTTCCCAGCGCCCACGTCATGGGCCGGGCGGGGTGCCCGGTGACGACGGCTCGCCCCCGGGGCCGCCCGCAGCGATCCGAAGGAGCCGATCATGCTCAGTCCGTCCCAGCGCGATCGCCTTGCCGATGCCGCGGAGCTCTACTGGGGCCGCGATCTGAAGGTCGAGGCCGTGGGCCGGGAGCTCGGCGTCTCCCGCTCGACGGTCTCGCGCATGCTCGCGCAGGCCCGCGCCGAGGGCGTCGTCGAGTTCCTCATCCACCGCGATCCCGATTCTCCCGCGATCCGCCGCCAGGAGCTCGAGGACCGCTTCGGCATCCAGGCCGTCATCGCCGACGTCCCGGCCGACGCGAGCGACGCCGCCCGCCGCCTCGCCGTGGGGCGCGAGGCCGCCGGGCTGCTGCTGGGGCTCGTCCAGCCCGACTCGACCCTGGCCGTGACCTGGGGTTCCACCATCGAAGCCGTCTCCTCGCAGCTCACCCACCGCCGCGTGCGCGGGCTGCACGTGGTCCAGATGCACGGATCGGGCAACGTCGCGAGCCTCGGCAAGAACTACGGCACGGTGATCCTGGATCGCTTCGGGGGCGCCTTCGGGGCCGACGTCCACCTGTTCCCCGTGCCCGCGATCTTCGACTCGGCCCAGACCCGCCGCCTGATGTGGCAGGAGGGCAGCATCCGCCGCACCCTCGCCATGCGCGCGGGCGCCCAGATCCTGCTGACCTCCGTGGGCGTCCCCGACACCGACCACCCCAGCCGGCTCTACGAGTCCGGCTTCCTCACCGCGGGCGACGTCGAGGAGCTCGCCCGCGAGAGGACCGTCGGGAACCTCGCCTCGATCCTCTTCCGGGCCGACGGCTCGACCGACGGCATCGCGGTCAACGACCGCTCCACCGGCATGCCCTTCGACGAGGTGCGCCGCATCCCCGTGCGCCTCTTCGTCGCCGCCGAGGCCGGCAAGACCGAGGCCCTGCGCGCGGCCCTGACGGCCGGGCTCGTCACGCACCTGGTCGTGGACTCGACGACCGCGCGGGAGCTGGTGGCGGGGGAGTAGGGCGCGGGATGGCGCCCGGGACGGTGCTAGAGACGGTGCGCGGACCGGCGCCCGGCCTCACCCCCGCGAGCCGTACCAGGCCCGGCAGCCGTCGGTGCCGGGAGCGGTGGTGATCTCGAGGAGCTGCCCGGCTGCCGTGCGCACGAACGTGGGGGAGTAGTTCGGGCACGGGGAGTCGTCGGGGTCCTCCACGGGCACGGGTGCGGGCTCGGTCGCCCAGGAGATGTCCCCGGTCAGCGCACTGTTACGGGAGCGCAGCAGCACCTGACCGTTCTGCGGGGAGATCTCGCCGTCGACGGTGTAGTGCATCTGCGAGCCCAGGATCACCGAGCCGTCCGCATCCAGGGTGAGGGTCGGCGTGTGGCGGGGCTCGGTGCCGTCGTCGGCGACGATGACGGCGTCCCGCGCGGTGACCGGACCCCAGTCACGGGGGTCGTCGGCCGTGCGCACGAAGAGGCGGCAGGCGTCCGTCGGGCTCTCCCCGCACACCTCGTAGGTCATGGCCCAGCGGCCGTCGGGCAGGCGGCGCACGTTGGGCATGCCCGGGCGGGACGTCGGGTCCTCGAGCTCGATCACGGGCACCGGATCACTCCAGGTCAGAGCATCCGTGGAGGTCTGCAGGACGATCTTCTGCGAGTGGCGCCCGCCGTCGGTCTCATCGCAGTACAGCAGCACCAGCGTGCCGTCGTCCGTGGTCGCGAACTCCGGCTCCCACAGCCCGCCCTCGTTCGCGGCGGCATGGGTGATGGCCACGCGCTCCCAGCTGCGGCCGAGGTCCGTGCTCGCCCAGACGCGGATCGTCATCCGGCGCTCCGCACGGTCGGCGCCCACCGAGGCGCTCCACAGCAGCGCGCCCTCGGGCAGGTCGCCGATCGCGCGCGGCAGCTCGTAGAGCGTGGCGCAGCAGATGCCCTCCCCACCCTGCGTCGCCTCGTCGAAGACCTTTCCGACCTGCGCGAACGTCGCGCCGCCGTCGGTCGACTCGAAGATCGCGCCGGAGCCCTCCGCGCCGTCGGCCCCCTCGAAGGTGACGACGGAGGCGAGCAGACGCTCGTCCGCCGCGCCCTGGTGCGCGAGGCGGATCGCGCGCGGGTACAGGCCGATGCCGTCGTGCAGCAGGCGGGGCACCTGGTCGGCCGGAGCTGGGCCGGCGTCGGTGCCGGTGCCGCCGGCCCGGCCTCCCGTCCCGTCGGGTCCTCCGCTCGTCCCGTCGGCCGATGCGGGGCCCGCGATGCCGGCGACAGCGGTGCCGGTCAGGGCGGCAGTGAGTGCGGTGGTCAGGGTGCGTCGTTGCATCTGCGTCACGTCCTCTTCCGGGGTTTCTCGGGTGTTCTGGGGCTCGGGGTTTCTGGGTCGCTGGGAGTGCTGGGCTACCGGGTCTTCTGCAGCCGGATCATGGCCCAGCTGATCGGGGGCAGGGTCGCGGTGAGGCGGGAGCTCGCGGGGGCGTCGTCGCCGTCCGCGGCCTCGAGGGCCACCTCCTCCAGGGGGTGTGGGACGACCCGATCTGGGCGGCGGGCCGAGTTCGTGCGGTGCGGGTCGTCCTCGTGGAGGAGCACGGCCTCGACGAGCTCGAACCCCGTCGGTTCGCCCGCGGCGGCGTCGCCGAACGCCGCGAGGTCCACGTCCAGCTCGAGCGCGTCGGCCCCGGAGCGGTTCACCGCGAAGACGGCGAGCTGCCCGGTCTCCTCGTCCCAGGTCGCGACCGAGTAGAGCGCAGCGCTCTCGCCGAAGCGGCGGTTCTCGACGGCGGGGGAGTCGACGCCGGTCACGAGCACCTGGCCGCGCGCGTGCCGGGACGTGAGCGCGAAGGGGTGGAAGATGCTCTGGCGCCAGGCCGCGCCGCCGACCTCGGTGCGGATCGGTGCGAGCACGTTGACCAGCTGCGCCTGCGAGGCGGAGGCCACGCGGTCGGTGTGCCGCAGCAGGCTGATCAGCAGCGATCCGACCACCACGGCGTCCTGCGCGCTGTACGTCGACTCGGCGAACCTGGGCGCGACGGGCCAGTCCTCGCCGCTCGGCTCCGTGCCCGCGTCCCCGCGCGAGGCCGCGACGTTCCACTCGTCGAAGCTGATCATGATGCGCTTGTCCGCGCCCTGCAGCGCCCGCACGTGGTCGCTGGTCGCGACGACGGCGTCGATGTAGGAATCCATGTCGTCGGCCGAGGCGAGGTAGGAGGCCTGGTCGCCGTCCTCCTCGCGGTAGTAGACGTGCGCGGAGAGCATGTCGATCGCGTCGTAGCCGGCCTCGAGCACGGCCTGCTCCCAGGCCCCGAACGTGGGCATCGCCGCATGGGAGGAGCCGCAGGCCACGAGCTCCAGGTCGGGATCCGCGCGGCGCATGGCGCGGGCGGTCTCGGCGGCGAGCACCGCGTAGTCGCGCGCGGGCACGTGGCCGAGCTGCCAGGGTCCATCCATCTCGTTGCCCAGGCACCACATGCGGATGTCGTAGGGCTCGGCGTGGCCGTTCAGCGCCCGATGGTCGGCGAGGTCGGTGCCGACGGCGCCGTTCGCGTACTCGAGGACGTCCAGCGCCTCCTGGGTGCCGCGGGTGCCGAGGTTCACCGCGTACATCGGCTCGACGTCCGCGGCATCCGCCCAGGTCATGAACTCGTCGAGGCCGAAGGCATTGGTCTCGGTGGAGTGCCAGGCCAGGTCGCGGCGCACCGGGCGCTCCTCCCTCGGGCCCACCCCGTCCTCCCAGCGGTAGCCGGAGACGAAGTTCCCGCCGGGGTAGCGCACGCTCGAGACGCCCAGCTCGCGCACGAGCTCGAGGACGTCGGTGCGCAGGCCGTGGGCGTCGGCGCTCGGGTGATCGGGCTCGAAGATCCCCGTGTACACGCAGCGCGCCATGTGCTCGACGAAGCTGCCGAAGGTGCGGCGGCGCACGGGGCCGACGGCGAGACGGGGGTGCAGATGCACGGCGGCGTGCAGGGTCATGACCGACTCCTCCGGCCGCGGGATCGAGGACGGGTCTGCGCACGAGGCGCGCGCAGCGGGTGCGCCGGGAGCGTTCCCGGATGCGCACGGGGCGCAGTCGGGGGGCGTTCCCCGGGGCGGTCTGACGTGTCCGCGGGCCGATGCTTGCCGACTCTAGTTCAACGATGTACCTTGTGCCACACCTCACGACGAATCCGCGGGGTCTCGACGGAGAGACCGGGCTGCGAGGACGCAGACGCGACACGGCGCGACGAGGCAGAACGGATCCCCATGAGACGACGACGATTCCTCACCGGAGCCCTCGGGGCCGCCGCCGCTGCGACCACGGCGGGTGCGGCGAGCGGCTGCGGGAACCTCCACTCCTCCGACCCCGACGTCCTGACCTTCATGTTCCGCGGCTCCACCGAGGAGCGCGACGTCTTCGCCCGTGCCGTGGACGTGTTCATCCGCCGCACCGGCATCCAGGTCAACCTCATCTCCACGAGCGTCGACCAGTACGCGACGAAGCTGCAGACCGCGATCCTGGGCAACTCCACCCCGGACCTCTTCTACCTCGAGCCCACGCGCACCATGGCGTACGTGACCAACGGGGTCCTCGCGGACCTGTCGCAGTACGTCGACGCCACCGACCTGCCCGTCGACGACATCTGGCAGGCGGGCCTGGACCTCTACCGCTTCGACGGGGAGAGCATCGGCAAGGGCCCGCTGTACGCGATGCCCAAGGACGTCGGCCCCTTCTCCTTCGGGTACAACAAGACCCTCTTCAAGAAGATGGGCGTCGAACCGCCGGACCCCGACGAGCCCCTGAGCTGGGACGAGTTCCTGGACCGCTGCAAGGCCTTGACCGGCGACCGCGACGGCGACGGGAAGACCGACAGCTGGGGCAACTCGGTGAACATCACCGCCGAGCTGCACTCCTACGTGTGGTCCAACGGCGCCGACTGGGTCGACGAGGACGCCCGCACCGTCACCGTCGACACCCCCGAGTTCGCCGAAGCCCTCCAGTACGTCGTCGACCTGCGGGAGAAGCACAAGGTCACGCCCTCGATCAACGAGACCGAGGGGCTCGACGGCTACCAGCGCTGGCTGCGCGGCCAGATCGGGTTCTTCCCCATCGCCCCCTGGGACCTGACGCTCTACCGCACCCTCGACTTCGACTTCGACCTGTGCCCCTACCCGACGGGTCGCTCGGGCGTCTCGGCGACCAACGTGGGCTCGCTCGGCATCGGCGTCTCCGCGAACAGCCGGCGCCCGGACCGCGCTGCCGAGCTGGCCATGTTCCTCTCCTGCGACCCCGAGGCGCAGGAGATCATCGTCGGCCAGGGGCAGACGATCCCCAACACCCGCACCCGCGCGAAGGAATGGGTGAAGGACACGTCGATCGAACCGCAGAACAAGCAGGAATACATCGACATCGTCGAGGACTACGGGCACTTCGTGCCCAACACCCGCACCTACACCCCCGAGTGGCTCGACACCTTCTTCACCAACATCCAGCCTGTCCTCGAGGGCCGGCAGGACGTGGGGGAGTACCTGAAGGCCACGCAGCCCGTGATGCAGGGATTCCTGGACCAGGGCTACGACCAGCTCCGCATCGACCAGGAGGCGAACTCCTGATGAGCGCCACCACGCCCGTCGGCCCCGCCGCGAACACCCCGCCGCCCGCCGCGCTCGCCCGCCCGGGGCGGCGCTCCGCCCGCGCCTCGGCCCTGACCGGAGCCTCCAGCGCGTCCCGGCCGCCCGGCCGCGGCCGGCTCACCCGCCCCGAGCGGATCTGGGGCCGGATCTTCATCGCGCCCCCGGTGCTCGGCTTCGCGCTGTTCGCCCTCGCCCCGCTGCTGTTCTCCTGCTACGCGGCCTTCACCCACTGGAACGGGCTGTCCTCCCCGGTGTTCTCGGGGCTGACGAACTTCCGGACCATGGCCGGCGACCCGCAGTTCTGGCAGTCGCTGTGGAACACGCTGTTCCTCATGATCGGGATCCCGATCGGGCTCGCGATCTCCCTGGCCCTCGCGATCGCGCTGAACCGGCGCATGCCCGGCCGGGCGGCGTTCCGCGTCATCTACTACCTGCCCGGGGTGTCCTCCGTCGCGGCCATCTCGATCCTCTGGCAGTGGGCGCTGAACGGCGACTTCGGCCTGGTCAACGAGCTGCTGCGCATGGTCGGCATCGACGGGCCCAACTGGCTCGCGGAGAAGACCTGGGTCAAGCCGGCGCTGATCCTCATGGGCGTCTGGAAGGGGCTGGGGTTCTCGACCCTGCTCTACCTCGCAGCCCTGCAGTCGGTGCCCCGGAACCTGCTCGAGGCGGCGATGCTCGACGGCGCGGGCGCCTGGCGGCGCTTCCGCCACGTCACCCTGCCGATGCTCAGCCCCGTCACGTTCTTCCTGGTGGTCACCGGCATCATCGGCGGCGCCCAGATGTTCGCGGAGATCAACATCATGACCCCCACCGGAGGCCCCGAGTTCGGCTCCGCGACCATCGTCTGGTACATCTGGCAGCAGGGCTTCCAGAACCTCAAGCTGGGATACGCGACGGCGATGTCGCTCGTGCTGGGAGCGCTGATCTTCCTGGTCACGGCCTTCCAGTTCTACCTGAACTCCCGCAACGTCTTCACGGTGGAATGAGGAGGCCCGTTATGGCTGCCACCAGTGCCGTCCCGACCGCCCCGCTGCAGACCTCCGGGGTCGCGCCCGACGCCGCCCGGCGTCGGCGGAAGAAGAGCGAGCGCCGCTTCCAGACCCCGGCCGACGTGGTCGTGTTCGTGGTCCTCTGCCTGGGCGCGTTCACCATGCTGCTGCCGCTCGTGTGGATGCTCTCGACCTCCCTGAAGACCCAGGAGAACGTGTTCGCGCTGCCCCCGCAGTGGATCCCGAGGCCCGCCGAATGGTCGAACTACCTCAGGGTGTGGGAGGCGGGGCCGCTGCTGCGCGGCATCATGAACTCCGCGATCGTCTCCCTGACCGTGATCACGGTGGGCACGGTGACCTCGTGCTTCGCGGCCTACGCCTTCTCCAAGATGCGGATCCCCGGCAAGAACGCCCTGTTCCTCGCGCTGCTGGGCGGGATCATGATCCCGTTCCCCGCACTGATGATCCCCACCTTCATGCTGTTCTCGAAGATCGGCTGGGTCGACACCCTGCTGCCGCTCATCGTCCCCGGCCTGTTCGGGAACCTGATGATGGTGTTCTTCCTGCGCCAGTACCTCATGAGCGTGCCCGACTCCCTCATCGAGGCCGCCGTCATCGACGGGGCGAACCATCCCCAGATCTTCTGGCGGATCGTGCTGCCGCTGATCCGCCCCGCGATCGCCGCCCAGGTCATCCTGTGGTTCATGGGCACCTGGAACGACTACCTGGGCCCGATCATCTACCTGAACTCCGAGAACGTGCACACCCTGCAGCTGGTGATCGCGAACTTCAACGCGACCTACGCGGTGGAGACCGACTACCCGCTGATCATGGCCGCCTCGATCATCGCGCTCGTGCCCGTGCTCGCCGTGTTCCTCGTGTTCCAGCGCCAGATCATCGAGTCGATCGCGCTGACCGGGAACAAGGGCTGAGCCGATGACGCAGGTGCGGGAGGAGCGGGCCGGGGCCGAGGGGGCCGGCGGGGCCGCCGAGGCTGCCGGGGCCGCCGAGGCCAGTAGGCCCGTCGGGGCCGGCGGGCTGGGTGCGGCCGACGGGGTGGAAGCGCCCGACGGGTCGGGCGCGCTGCACGGGGTGATGGCCGCGCTCGCCTGGCTGCCGCGGCTGCTTGTCCTCCACGTGGCCTGGGTGGTGCTGGTGCTCTGCGGCGGGGTGATCGGCGGGATCGTCCCGGCCACCGCGACCCTCGTATCCGTGCTCCGCGGAGACGTCCCGGGAGCCGACCCGTTCGAGGGCGACGCCGGGTTCGGCGGCGCGGCCCGTGCGGTGCTGGGCCGCTTCCGGGCGGAGCTCGGGCCCGCGAACTGGACGGCAGGTCCGTTCCTCGTGATCGGCCTCGCCGCGGGAGCGAACCTCGCCCTGGGCATCGCCGGGGCGCTGCCGGCATGGTTCTTCCCGGCGGGCTTCGCGGCTGCGGGCATTCTCGGGGCGGTCAGCGTGCTCGCGCTCTTCCACGCGATCGCCCTGCACGTGCTGCGGCCCGACGCGCCCTCGCCGATGCTGTGGCGCGGGGCCCTGGCCGGGACCGTGCTGCTGCCGATGGCGACAGTCTCCTGGACGATCACCCTGGTCGCGGCCGGGATCGTCTCGGCGATCATCCAGCCCGTCGGCCTGCTGCTGGGAGGTGGGATCCTGGTCGCCGTGACCACCTTCGTCCTCGTGCGCTCCTGGCAGTCGCGGCTCGACGCCGCCACGGTGTGATGGCCGACGAGCGGACCGCGCCGTCGGCCGGATCCGCGCGTCCGCGGAACGTGACGATGCGGGAGATCGCCGAGCGGCTCGGGGTGTCGATCAAGACCGTCTCCAACGTGGTCAACGAGCGGCCCAACGTGGGGTCCGCGACCCGTGAGCGCGTGCAGCAGGCGATCCGCGACCTCAACTACCGTCCGCAGGTGGGCGCGCAGCAGATGCGCACCGGTACCAGCGGACTCATCACGCTGGCGATCCCGTCGCTGGCCGGCACCTACTTCTCCGAGCTCGCCCAGGCGTTCGCCGACGAGGCCCAGCGGCGACGCCGCAGCATCATGCTGCACAGCACCGCCGCCGGCCGCGACGAGGAGGCGAGCGTGCTCTCGGGATTCACCCGCGTGCTCGGCGACGGCGTCGTCTTCAACCCCCTGCTGATCGGCGAGGACGTCATCGCGGGACTGGGGCGGACGATCCAGCCGACGGTCTTCATCGGCGAGCACCTGGCCGAGGCCGCGCTGCCCGCCGGCAGCGACTACGTGCGCACCGACAACGAGCGCGCGGCGCACGACGCGACGGCGCATCTGCTCGACCTGGGACGCCGTCGCATCGCCTACCTCGGCATGCTGCCCACCACGGAGGCGCGGCAGGCCCACTCCACCAGTCGCCTGCGGCTGGGAGGCGTGCGCCGGGCGCTCACCGAGGCGGGAGCGCCGGAACCCGTCGTCCCCACGGTCCCCACCTGGAGCCAGGAGGGAGGGCTCAGTGCGGGGCGGGAGCTCATGGAGACGCACCCGGAGGTGGACGGGATCGTCTGCGGCAACGACGACCTCGCCCGCGGCGTGCTGCTGGGGCTGCGCTTGGTCGGTATCGACGTGCCCGGGCAGGTCGCCGTCATCGGCTACGACAACATCCACGAGGCCGCCTTCACGACGCCGCCGCTGACCACGATCGATCCCGACAAGCAGGCGCTCGCCGCGACCGTTCTCGACCTGCTCATCGAACGGATCGGCGGCTACGACGGTCCCGCGCGCGTGATCGAGGCGCCCTACCGGCTGGTGGTGCGGGGGAGCGCGGGGTGACGCGAAGGACCGGACCCATGGGGCACGCGAGACCAGACAGCCGACGGACGACAGCGGGTGGAGACTGAGTGCCGACCGATCTCGGCCCCTCGTGGTCGATCTGACGAGGGGGTTGGGGACGGGCACGAGGTCCACCCCGCTCTTCGGGCGGTGCGCGGCTCCGTGGTCCCGCGCCGTCAGTCCGCCAAGCGTCGCCCGCACAGGTCCACGAGCTGTGCGTTCGAGGCGGCAACCGCGCCGTCGGGGAGGGCCAGGGTGTCCTCAAGGCCGATGCGGGTGTCCAGGCGCAGTCCACGCGCGATCTCGAACGCGGGCCACGCGGAACGCTCCTCGCCGTGCAGGAGGATGCTCGAGGCAGGGCGGGCCGAGCGGATGATGCCGAGGATCGCCCGGGCCTCCGCGAGCACCTGGTCACCGGGGATGTCCTGGATCTCGACGAGCACGCGCGTGCAGCGGCCTGCGAGCGGTGAGACCGCCCATCTCTCCGCCGCCTCTAGGGTCCAAATTCCCGCCTCCACGCCGATGCCGCGCGAGAGCAGCAGGCCGGCGACGTCCTCGGCCCCGTCCTCGTGCCAGTTCACCGAGGCGATGTCCGGCAACTCCTGCCACTCGCCGATGAGTGCGCAGCGCTCCGCGGGGTCCGAGGCGCTCCACGCCCCCGTCGTCACTCCGAGCTCGACGTGCGGGCACGCGCCGCGGAAGGCCCGGATCCATCGATCGACGTGCTCGGACGCGAGCGAATCACAACCGTCCGGGTCCTTGGGGTGGACGTGGACGGATCCGACGCCCACGTGTGTCGTCGCCTCACTGACCTGCACGGACGCGGCGACGTCGGCCGCGATCACCGACGGCTCGGCGGACAGGGCAGGGTGCTCGTCAGGAGTGCGGGCGCCGTTCGGGCAGACCTGGAGAAGCATGCGCACACGCTAGTCGGATGGGGTGACGGACGAGGCCCTGCACAGGGTGCTCAGCGGCTCACGGCCGCGAGCCCTGCCCTCACGTCCTCGACGAATGCTTCCGGCATCTCCAGCGACGGGAAGTGCCCGCCCGATTCCGGCTCGTGCCATCGCACGATGTCCCGGAAGCGCTCCTGCGCCCAGACCCGGGGCCAGGTCTCGATGTCGTGCGGGTGGACGGTGACAGCCGTGGGGACGTCGACGCGCAGGGCGGGATCGAGCGAATCGTGGCTCTCCGCGTAGATCCGAGCGGCCGAGGCGCCCGTGCGGGTCAGCCAGTACAGCGTCACGTTGTCGAGGATCCGATCCCGGGAGATCGTCTCGAACGGGGTGTCCCAGGTGTCGGTCCACTCGGCGAACTTCTCCAGGATCCAGGCGAGGAGGGCGGCAGGGGAGTCGACCAGGGAGTAGCCGATGGTCTGGGGGCTGCTCGCCTGCACCTTCGCGTAGGCCGCCCGCCGTGCCCAGAACGTCTGCGAGCGCTCGACCATCGCGCGCTCGTCGGGGGTCAGGGCCGCCATGCTCAGTCCGGGAGGAGGCTGCGCGACGAGCGTGTGGATCCCGATGACATGCTGCGGGAACCGCCCGCCGAGGACAGTGGTGATGACGCCGCCCCAGTCGCCGCCGTGCGCGAGGAAGCGCGGATATCCCAGGCGCTCCATGAGCTCGACCCAGGCGGCGGCGATCTTCTCGATGCCCCAGCCGGTGCTGGCCGGCTTCCCGCTGAAGCCGAAGCCCGGCAGGGACGGAGCGACCACGTGGAAGGCGGGGGTGTTCGGGCGGGACGGTTCGGCGAGGGCGTCGATGACGTCGACGAACTCCGCGATGCTCCCGGGCCAGCCATGCGTCATGACCAGTGGCATCGCGTCCGGGCGGGAGGAGCGTCGATGCAGGAACGCGATGTCCAGTCCGTCGATCCGTGTGACCTGCTGCCCGATCTCGTGGAGCCGCGCCTCGAACGCGCGCCACTCGTAGTCCGTGCGCCAGTGCGCGATGAGCTCGGTGAGGTCGGCGAGCGGGACGCCCTGGGCCCAACGCTGCGGGCCCGGGCCGGAACGGGCAACGGTCTCCGACTCGGGAAGCCTCGTCGATGCGAGGCGAGCACGGAGGTCTTCCAGGTCGTGCTCGGGGGTCTCGACGCGGAGCTCTCGGATGTCTCTGGTCGTGTCGGTCATGACGTCTCCTGTGCAGGAAGGGGTGCGTGGGACTCTTGGGG
Organism: Brachybacterium sp. ACRRE; assembly: GCF_022346485.1. Classification (NCBI taxonomy): domain Bacteria; kingdom Bacillati; phylum Actinomycetota; class Actinomycetes; order Micrococcales; family Dermabacteraceae; genus Brachybacterium; species Brachybacterium sp. ACRRE. The sequence continues at coordinate 87,596 of NZ_JAKRMO010000002.1, forward strand.
TCGCGTGAACCGGCTATGGAGGTTCAGAACCAGCATAGACGGTTCGTTACGACCGGCGCAGCAGCAGCAAAACATTCGCGTCGACATGCTCGAGAACGGGCTACGGTGGTTCCATGCCTGCAGAACCTCCGGAATTCCGACTGGGCAGCGTGCTCTCGACGAGCTTCACCGCCACGCTCACCGAGCGGTGCGGAGCGCCCGTGGAGCGCATCCCGACCCCCGACCGGCTCAAGGAGTGGCTGGCGATCTTCGGGCTCGACGTCCCCTCCTGCAGCGCGGTGCAGCTCGAGCGCGCGCGGGAGCTCAGAGAGGCGATCCACGCCGCGGCTACGACGTCCGCGGGTGGCCGGGACCTGCCCTCATCGGCCGTGGAGGTCATCAATGCGCGCAGCGCCGGCGGTCATGCGTCGACGCGACTCTCGCCGACGGGGGAACGGGTGTGGGAGCTGCGTTCGACGCGGGCCTTCGAGGATGCGCTCGGCGTCATCGCCGCCGACGCGATCGACATCATCTCCGGCGCGCGCGACGGCCGCCTCGCGCTGTGCGCCTCTCCGACATGCCGAGCCGCGTTCTTCGACACCAGCCGCAGCCGCACCCGGCGATGGTGCGACATGAACACCTGCGGGAACAGGGAGAAGAAGGCACGCTTCAGCGCGCGTCACCCGTGAGCGGTGCGCGACGCCCGCTCACCCCTGGCACACCCCACTCGCCCACGTCCCGATCCGCGCGATCTCCGCGGCGAGCTCCGGGGGCTCGATCACCTCGATCGGCAGACCCAGCCATGCGAGCTGCATCGCGATCCAGGTGAGGTCGCGGGCGCCCGAGCGCAGGATGCACGCGTCCTCCCCGTCGGCCGTGATCGTGCCCGCGAAGGCGGGGATGCGCGGCGCGACCTCGCTCGCAGGGCGCAGGATCCGCACCCGGGCGCCGATCGGGTACGCGCCCACGCTGATCGACTCGCGCACGTAGGACTCGATGTCGGGGGTGGGGCGGGCTGTGAAGCGGAAGGTGCTCGCGCGCACCTCGTGCATGCGGTCCAGGCGGAAGGTGCGCCAGTCCTCGCGGTCGAGGTCCCAGGCGAACAGGTACCAGCGGCCCTGGATCGAGAGCACGCGGTAGGGCTCGAGGCGCCTCGTCGCGCGGTGGCCGTCGGCCCGCTCGTAGTCGACCCGCACCTGCACCCCGTCCCGCACGGCCCGGGTGAGCGTGACCAGCGTCGAGGAGAGGATGCCGCCGGTGCCCGCGTGCGGATCCACGACGTGCAGGGCGTCGGTGATCGCCGAGACCTCGGCGCGCACGCTGGGAGGGAGGATCCCGTCGAGCTTCGCGAGCGCGCGCACGGCCTGCTCGCCGAGCCCGTCGATCCCCGCTCCGGCCGCGAGCCGCAGGGCGACGGCGATCGCGGTCGCCTCGTCGCCCTCGAGCAGCAGGGGAGGCAGGGCGCGCCCGGCGCCCAGCTGGTAGCCGCCGCCGTGCCCGTTCGAGGCCAGCACCGGGTATCCCATGTCGCGCAGGCGGTCCACGTCGCGCCGCACCGACCGGGTGGTCACGCCCAGCTCGTCGGCGAGCTCGGGACCGGTCCACACGGTCCGCGACTGCAGCAGGTTCAGCAGGCGCAGGGTCCTGCGGGTCACGTCGCTCATGGGAAGAGTCTGCACGAGATCGAGGACAGAAACTGTCCGCATGGGCGAGGAACATCGGTTCTGCCGGTCGACGGGAACCGCCGTCGGCCGATCGCTCCGCCGTCCGGCGGACGTCCCGTCGGCGCCACGGCGCGCCGCACGACCCGAGGAGATCGAGATGTCCTTCCTGACCGCAGACGTGACCGACGAGCGCGACGCCCTCGCGACCTTCGCCTCCCAGCAGATCCGCCAGCTCGGGACGACCCTGCACGGCCTGACGCCCGAGCAGCTCGCCGAGACCCCGAGCGCCTCGGCCATGAGTCTCGGCGCCCTGGCCAGGCACGCCATCTTCGTCACCGAGAACATCCTCGGCGGCATCTGCGAGGCGCCGCAGCCCAGCACCGGCGCCGAGCGCAGCCCCGAGCAGGCGCAGGCCGAGGGCACGGTCGACGCCTCGGCGCTGCGCGCCGACGACACCGCGCAGGGGCTCATCGACGCCCTCGAGGAGCAGGCCCGCTCCGCAGACTCCCTGCTGCGGAAGGTCGACCTCGACACCGACGTCCCGATTCCCGACGCCCCGTGGTTCACGGGCGCCGAGCACTGGAACAACCGCTGGAGCGCCCTGCACCTCATCGAGGAGCTCGCCCGGCACGCCGGGCACGCGGACATCATCCGCGAGAGCATCGACGGCAAGGGCACCTACGAGCTCAACGCCCTCGCCGAGGGCGGCACCTGGCCGCCCGAGGGCTGGTGAGAAGAATGGAGAGCACGATGAACGGCCAGCACGTGACCCTGTCCGAGCACGGGGACTACGACCAGACCACCACCCGCGGCGCCCTCCTCGCGCGGATCGAGGGGCACTGGGAGGACATTGCCCGGCCCCGCCTGGACGGCCTCACCGACGAGGAGTACTTCTACGACCCCACGACCGAGACCGCCGGGCCGGCCTGGAGCGTGCACCCGCGCAGCGAGGTCCGCTCGGGCACGCAGGGCGGCAGCGGCGAGATGGTGATCGACTTCGAGTTCCCCGAGCCCACCCCGCCTCCCTTCACGACGATCGCCTGGCGGCTCGGGCACGTGATCGTGGGCGTGCTCGCCATGCGCAGCCACGGCCACTTCGACGGGCCGGAGGTCGACTACTTCAGCTGGGACTACGCGGGCGGCGCGCAGGAAGCCCTGGCCCAGCTCGATGACGAGCACGCACGCTGGATCACCGGGCTGCGCTCCTGGAGCGAGGAGGACTTCTCCCTGCCCTGCGGTCCCGCCGAGGGCCCGTACGCCGATCACCCGCGGGCCGCGATCGTCGCGCACATCAACCGCGAGCTCATCCACCACCTCGCCGAGATCGCGCTGCTGCGCGACCTGTACGCGCACCGGGGCTGAGCTCGCGCGCGGGCGCGGAAGCGGGCCAGGGTCCGGGTGCGGCCTCGGATCAGCGCAGCACGTCCGCGGCCGACGGCGCGGGGATCTCGGCGTCGAAGGGGAGCATCGGCCGGGTGATCCGGCGGTGGCCCAGCCGCACGAGGTCCTGGTCGACCCCGCCCGGGGTCAGCGCCATCATCCAGTCGGCCGCCGCGGCGTGCTGGTCGGGCTCGAGGTAGCCCATCTTCACGACCACCACGTCGGCCCCGGTCATCGTCAGGCCCAGGCGCGCGAACATCGCCTCGGTCGAGAACTGCGCACGGCGCGAGGTGACGACGAGCCGCAGGCCCGTCGGCCGCGGCTCCGACGGCGACTCGCCTCCCGCCGGCGCGAGCACCCGCAGCACCGCCGCGACGCCGGTCGCGGGGGAGTCGTCGAGCGCCTCGACCTCGATGCGCAGCGGCACGGGACCGGGGTCGCGGGCATCGATGCGTCCGCCGACGACGACGTCCCCGCGCCGGCCGACGCCCAGCTCGGCCGCGCGCCCCGCCGTCGCGGGATCGACGATCGAGACCAGCAGCGCGGTGACCTCGCCCGTGCGGATCTCTGGCCGCGAGGCGAGCGCGGCGAGGCACCCGGTCGTGTCGTCGGCCCCGCCCGCGCCGGGGTTGTCCCCGGAGTCCGAGATCCAGAACGGCCGCGCAGGGGAGGCGATCGCCGTATCCAGGCACTCCTCGAACGTGCCGGTGGGAGCGACGAACACGAAGTCGTGCCGGGCCTCCCAGATCGCGGTCGCGAGCTCGAGGGCGGTGGCGTCGACCGCCTCGCGGTCGTCACCGAAGGCGACGACAGCCGCCTGGCAGCGGGACTCGTCGGCCCAGGCGAAGCCGATCCAGTACGAGACGTCCGTGACGCCCTCGCGGGCGGCGAGCTCCGGGATCCGCGCATACAGCGAGGCCGCGGGCTCGACGCGGGTCGAGGTCATCTCCCCGGGCAGCAGGATCGGCACGTGCACGAGCGCCCGATGGGGCTTCGGGGCCGGGAGGCCGTGGGGCGCGGCTGCGAGCGCGTCCAGGAGGCTGCGCACGGCGCGCTCGCGGGTCTCGGCGACGTCGACGTGCGGAGCCGTGCGGTAGCAGGTCAGCTGGTCGCAGCCCGCGAAAAGGGCCGGCGAGACGTTCCCGTGCAGGTCCATCGAGGTGCCCACGAGCACGTCCTCGCCGATCACCTCGCGGATCGCGGTGATCAGTGCGCCCTCGGCGTCGTCCATGCCGCGCACGCTCATGGCGCCGTGGATGTCGAACCAGAGGGCGTCCAGCGGCGGCTCGCCGTCGGATCCGGCGACGAGCGCGGCGAGGCCCTCGAGGATCTCCGCGCACCAGGCCTCGAAGTCCGCCCGGTCCAGGGGCCCGCCGGGAAGGGCGCCGGCGTGCAGCACGCCGTGCCACGCGGCCGCCTCGCGCAGCGGCGATCCCGCGGCGAGGAACGGGTGGCGCTCGAGCACGGCGTCGCCACGGCGCACGTCGAAGTCGGCGGCGGTCGACACGTACGGGGTGAAGGTCGAGGACTCGATGTGGATCCCGCAGACCGCGATCCGGGGGAGGGCGGCGCCCGCCGCGGCGTGCGGACGCATGCTGGAGGGTTCGTGGGGCATCGGTGCTCCGTGATCGTCGTGCGAAGTGGCGCGGATGGCGGGGAGGCGTGGACTGCGAGGCGCGGCGGGGCGTCGAGAGGTGCGGGACGGAACGGTCCGTGCGGCGGGCCGCGGGACGGCGGTGACCCCGCGCACGCCGGCGTCCTACGATCCTTCCATGAACGAGCGCCTCGCCCTCCTGCCCCGGGGTCTGATGATCCTCGTCGGCCTCGCGGCGATCTGGCTCGTGCTCGAGGGGATGCAGGAGGTCGCGGGCCTGGTCGTGCCCGTGTTCCTCGCTCTGAACCTGCTGATCGCGGTCCAGCCCCTCGCCCGCGGGATCGAGCGCCTGGGCGCGCCCCGGATCCTGGGCTCGGTCGCCGCGATGCTCACCGTGCTGCTCGCGCTCGCCGTCTTCTTCCTCGCGATCGGCTGGTCGATCTCCCAGCTCGTCGGCCAGCTGCCCCGGTACGGCACGGAGTTCAACGCGCTGCTGCAGAGCAGCCTGGACCGCCTCGCCGGCTGGGGAGTCGGCCAGGACCAGATCGACCAGTGGCTCTCCGACTTCAACTTCTCGAGCCTCTTCGGACTGCTGAATCAGACGCTCAGCTCGCTGGGCGCGCTCGGCGGCCTGCTCGCGGCGGCCGTCGCCACCATCGTCTTCTTCGGCCTGGACGCGGCGGGCCTGCCCGAGCGCCTCGACGTGGTGCGCCGGACACACCCCCGCGCCCACCACGCACTGCTGGACTTCGCGCACTCGGTGCGGACCTACTGGCTGGTCACCACCGCTTTCGGAGTCGTCGTCGCGGTGATCGACGGGCTCGCCCTGTGGGCGCTCGGCGTGCCGCTGCCCGGGGTCTGGGCCGTGCTGCTGTTCCTGTGCAACTACATCCCGAACATCGGCTTCATCTTCGCGATGATCCCGCCCACGCTCATGGCCCTGCTCGCCCAGGGCCCCTGGACCGCGGTCGCGGTGGTCGCGCTCTGCGTCGCGGTCGCCATGATCCTCCAGGGACTCGTGCAGCCGCGGGTCACCGGGCACGCCGTGGGCCTCTCCGCGAGCGTCTCGTTCCTCTCGGTGCTGTTCTGGTCCTGGGTGCTCGGCGCCGCCGGCGCGCTGCTGTCGGTGCCGATGACGCTGCTGGTCAAGGAGCTGTTCGTCGACTCCGACCCGCAGGCGCGGTGGTTGAACGCCTTCCTCGCCGACTCGCCGCGGGCGGCGGAGGAGTCCCCGGCGGACCGGATCGCGGCGAGCGGGGCCGACGGGGCGGAGCACGGTGGGACGACCGGCGGGGCGGAGCCGGATGAGACGGCCGACGGGGCGGAGCCGGGCGCTGCCGGATGCGACGAGAGGACCGACGCGGACTGATCCATCGGCCCCGGACCTCGCTCCGGGGCGGTGTCAGAGCGCGGGGTCCTGCGGGTCGTCGGCCGCCACCCCGAGCTGCCAGGTGACGCCGAAGCGGTCCTGGACCCAGCCGAAGGGGCCGAAGCCGTAGTCGTCCAGCGGCATCAGGGCCATGCCGCCCTCGACGAGCGCGCCGAACACGCGCTCCTGCTCGGCGGCCTCGGCGCAGTCGATCCACAGCGAGACGCCCGGGGTCATGTCCCAGCCGTGCCTGATGAGGGTGTCGCTCAGGCGCAGGCGCTGACCCGCGACGATCTCGATCTCGGCGAGCTGGACGGCCTCCGCCGGATCATCCAGGGTCTCGAGACCGGGCGCACCCTCCGGCCACGCCTGGCGGCTGACCACGCGGCCCTCGTCGAACAGGCTCGTGTACAGGGCGATCGCCTCGGCGGCGTGCTGGCCGCGCGCCGGCTGGAGCGTGAGGAACGGGAGCATTCTGCGCATCGGGGCCTCCGGTGGTGGGATGCGATTCCAGGCGGATCAGATGTCCAGTATGGGCGCTGGGCACCCGAACCGCCCTCGTCGCCTCCCGTCGTCCGCGGCCCGCGGCCCGCGTGGAGGACAGCACGATGGCCAGGATCTATGACGAGATCGGGCGATTCCTGTCATAGATCCTGGCCATCGTCGTTCCCGCCGCGCCCGCCGTTCCCGCCGCGCCCGCCGTTCCCGCCGCGCCCGCCGTTCCCGCCGCGCACGCCGTGCGCGGCTGGAGGTACCGGCGGGCCGGGAGGGGGAGTGGGGGCGTGACCGGAGGGCCCGGCGTCAGCGGGCGAGCGCCGACTGCTCGAGGGCGGTCGCGTCCAGGACGGCGCGCGCCCAGGCGGGATCGTCCGTGGTGAGGGTGTCGACGCCGATCTCGGCCGCGAAGACGACCGCGTCCGGGTCGTTGAGCGTCCACGCGTTCAGCGCCATGCCCGCCTCCTGCGCGCGGATCACATCGTGCTCGCGCAGGTTGGTGAGCGTGAGGCCGAAGGTGCGCGCGCCGATCCCGGTCGCGTACTGCCAGTCGTCCTCCGTGGGCGTCTTCGTGATCAGGCCGATCGCCTGTCGCGGAGCGACCTCGCGCAGGGTCTCGAGCACCTCGCGCAGGAACGAGATCACGACGACCCGGTCCCTGCCCGACGGCTCGACCAGCGCGTGCGCCGCGGGGGCGAGTCCGGGACCCTCGTCGGCTGACGGGGCTGCGTCCGCGGCCGACGACGGGACCGCTGCGCCCGCCCCGCCTCCGGCGGCGGCCCGGGCGAGCAGCAGGCGCGCGACGGGCTCGGCCGCCGCGGGGGCCTTCACCTCGAGCAGGAGCGGGACCTGCGCGTCGGCCGCGAGGTCGAGGACCTCCTCGAGATACGGCACCTTCTGCCCCTCGACGACCGAGTCGCGTGCCGGTCCGGCGGGCCCGGCGGAGTCGGCCGTCCCGTCGGACCCGTGGGCCCCGGCGGGCCCGGCGGACCCGGCGAGCCCGACGGTCGGCGCCTCGTGCCCGATGCCCTCGCGGCCGCCGCCCACGCGCACGTCGGCCAGGTCCGCGGCGGTGAGCTCGGCGATCGCGCCCGAGCGGCGCGGCGAGTCCTCCGAGACCGTGCGGTCGATGCGGGCGTCGTGCATGACCACGAGGCGTCCGTCGGCGCTCAGGTGCACGTCGCACTCGAGCACGTCGGCGCCGTCGGCGATCGCACGGCGGAAGGAGATCAGGGTGTTCTCGGGCAGGACGTCCTTCGCGCCGCGGTGCCCGACGATCAGCGGCGGCATCAGCCGAGCACCTTCTCGATGTCCTCGCGATTGTCGTCCAGGACCTCCTGGAGCTTCGGGGCGAGGGCGTCCAGCACCGGCTTCGCCTCCTTGTTGTCGCCGTACACCTGGGCCATCGCGGCGGCGATCTCGGTGACCGCGCCCTGGAACCAGTTCGTGCGGTCGGCGGTGTGGGCGTTCTCCAGCTGGTCGAGGGCGACCTTGAAGTTCGGGTCCTCCTTGACGAGGTCCTTGACGATCTTCGTGTCCTGGGCGGCCTTCACGATCGGCACGTAGCCGCTGCCCTTGTGCCACTGCGCGGAGTTCTCCGGCTCGGCGAGGAAGCGGAACAGCTCCGCGCAGGCGTCCTGGCGGTCCTTGGAGTCCGAGCGCACGATCGAGAGGCCGCTGCCGCCGGTGGGCACCTTCGTGGGGGCGTTGACCTGGCCCAGCATGAATGCGGCGCCCACCTCGAAGTCCGCCTCGTCGGTGAAGCCGCGCAGGGAGGCCGTCGACCCGCGGGTGCCGGCGGAGATCCCGGTCGTGAAGTCCGTGCCGGAGGCCTTCGCCATGTACGCGAACTTGTCCTCGTGGATGAACTTGCGCTGCCACTCGAGCCACTCGACGCCCGGATCCTGGTTGATCGTGACCTCGAAGTCCTTGGCGTTCTGGCCGCCGAAGGCCCAGATGTCGGCCTGTCCGAACCACTCGTCGGCCGCGCTGAAGGTGAGCGCCGCCATCGGCTTGCCGTCGACCTGGACCTTCGTGATCTCCGGGGCGAACTCGGCGAGCTCGTCCCAGGTCTTCGGGCCCTCCTCGGGCAGTCCGAGCTTCTTGTAGAGCGTCTTGTTGTAGTAGTAGAGCGGGTTCGAGCGGGCGAAGGGCACCACGTAGGTGCTGCCGGCGGCCTTGCCCTCATTGATGTAGTTGGGCAGGTAGACGTCGAGGTTCCAGTCGTCGTCGAAGTAGTCGTCGAGCGGCGCGAGGGCGCTCGAGAAGTAGAACTGCAGCCACTGCATCTCGGGGAAGCAGACGATGTCCGGCACGGCCTTGGCCTGCAGGGACGCCGTGAACTTCTGGTTCAGGTCCGCGTAGGAGCCCTGGGACTCGCTGATCGCGACGATGTCGTCCTGCGACTCGTTGAACTTCGTGAACAGCTTCTGGACCTCGGCGTAGAGGTTCCCGGTGAAGGGCGCCCAGAACAGGATCGCGGTGCGGCCCTTGTACTTCGCGGGGACCTCCATGTCGGCCTGCGAGAAGCCGTCGCGCACGGGATCGGAGGCGTCGTCGGAGCCGCCGGGGGCGCCGCAGGCAGCGGCGCCGAGGCCCACGGCCCCCAGGCCGAGGCCCGCCAGCAGGGAGCGCCGGCTGGGTGTCGCCAGGCGGCGGGACGGAGTGAGGAGCGAACGGGACATGGCAGAGCCTCCAGGAGTGCGGGGGTGGGTCATGTGCGGATGTGTGCGATCGGGGACGGACGGGTCACTTGAGCGCGCCGGCGGCCATGCCGCCGATGATGCGGCGCTGGGCCAGGAAGAACAGGAGCAGCATCGGGGCGGCCGCGATGACGGTGCCCGCGAGCAGCGCGCCCCAGTTCGTGTAGCCCTCCTGGCTGCGCAGGAAGAGCAGGCCGATGGGCAGGGTGCGCATCGAGGCGGTCGAGGTGACGATCAGCGGCCATACGTACTCGTTCCACTTCCCGACCAGCACGATCAGCGTCGCGGTGAGGATCATCGGCCAGCTCATGGGGACGACGATGAGCACCATGCGGCGCAGATGGCCGGCGCCGTCGACCTCGGCGGCCTGCAGGATCTCCGGGTCGATGGTGCGCATCTGCTGGTAGAGCAGGAACATCGCGAACGCCGAGCCGATGCCCGGCAGGATCAGGCCCTGATAGGTGTTCAGCCAGCCCAGGTTCCCGACGGTGATGTAGTTGACGATCAGGGTGACGTGGCCGGGCAGCATCATCGAGCCGATGAGGAACAGGAACAGGAAGCGCTTGATCCGGAAGTGCACGAAAGCGAAGGCGTAGGCGCACAGGATCGCGTTGAACATCTCCAGCGCCGTGCCCACCGACGTCGTGATGATCGAGTTCACGAGGAACCGGTCGAAGGGCGCGGCGTTCCAGGCGGAGGAGAAGTTGTCCAGGTGCAGAGAGGTGGGGAACCACTTCAGGGGCCAGGAGTAGATGTCGGAGTTCGACTTCACGGCCCCGCTGAACAGCCAGTAGATCGGGACCAGGAACACCAGCAGCGAGGCGATGACGAGGATCGTCAGCACGATCGTCTGCCAGAGCGGCCGACGGACGGCGCCGGCGGTGCGGTCCTGCGGGCGGCTGCGGCCCGGGAGCAGGCGGGAGAGCGGGCCGGGTGTGCGCGCGGTGGTGGTCATGACGCGTAGTTCACCTTCTTCTCGCCGAAGCGGACCTGCATGAACGTGAGCACCAGCAGCAGGACCAGCAGCACCGTCGCGGCGGAGGAGGCCTTGCCGATGTCGAACTTCTGGAACGCCTCCTCGTAGATCATCCAGCTGAGGGTGGAGGAGGAGATCCCGGGCCCGCCGTTGGTGAGGATCGAGATCAGGTCGAAGGCCTGCGCCGCCGCGATCACCCCGGTCACCGACAGGAAGAACGTGATGGGGCTGAGCAGCGGGAGCACCATGTGGCGCAGCATCTTCACGCCGTGGGCGCCGTCCAGCGAGGCCGCCTCGAGGATGTCCTTGGGGAGGTCGAGGATCGCCGTGTAGTAGATGACGGTGACGAAGCCGAGGCGCTGCCAGAGGTAGGCGACGGTGACTGCGGCCAGCGACCAGTCCGAGGTGGTCGTCCACTGCGGGGAGTCCATCCCGACCAGGTTGAACAGGAAGCGGGAGAGGCCGAAGCTCGGGTCGAACATGAACAGCCAGAGCATGCCGACCGCGGCGCCCGGGAGCATGTGCGGAGCGAAGGCGAAGGTGCGCACCATCCCGGTGAAGGGCACCTTCGTCGCCAGCAGCGTGCCCAGCAGCACGCCGCCCACGAGCGATCCGACCACGGTGACCGTGGTGAACACGAGCGTGTTCAGCATGACCGACCAGAACTCCGGGTCGGTGAACAGGTCGATGTAGTTCTCGAGCCCCACCCATTCGGGCATCGGCGCGACCAGGTCCCAGTCCATGAAGCTCAGCACGATGTTGTAGATCGCGGGCCAGTAGGAGAAGACGAGGATCGCCGCGAGGTTCGGCAGGATCAGCAGGCAGAACAGCAGGCTCTCGCGGATCAGCCGGCGGCGGCGCACAGGGCTCATCGGCCGACGGCGCAGAGGCGGCCGGGGCGCGGCCTGCCCGGCGTCGGCCCCCGTCTCCCCGGCATCCGGGGTCGTGGGAGCCGGCGGGGAGAGGACGGCGGACCGACCGGCCGTCGTGGCGGGGACAGCGGCGGAGGAGGACATGCGGGGCTCCTCGGGATCAGGGGACGAAGAGGGGTCTCGACGCGCCTCGCGGATCGCTGCGGAGATGCCCTGGACGGTGCCGCCGAGCGTCGGCGGGCCGGTCCGGAGACCTGCTCCAGGTGGCTTCCGGAGGCGGGCTCCGGGGCGAGGCGATCTCACCGTAGGAAGGGCCGGGAGGACGGGCAATGTTCGCGAACGAGGCGTGACGCGGCGGTGGCCTGGACATGGAACGCCAGGTGAGAGCGCTCCCAAAGACGAGGTGAGGGGCGCGCGGGTCTCGCGGGCGCCCGGTTCGGGGGCCGACGTCGGCAGGGGTTCACGCAGAGTTCCGGAGACGTTGAGGCGAACGCCCTGCGCTCGTCGCGGGCGCTCCTCGGACCGGTTCCGTGGTGTCACCCGGGCGCCATGTGATCGTCGCGGAGCTGTGATGGGGGCCGTGCAGAGTGCCGTCGACCCCTCTCCACCGGAGGACAGAAGATGCAGCCCTCGCCGTACCAGTCGCAGGATCCCGGGCCGTCCCCGCGCCCCGCGTCCGCACCTGCGCGCCCCACCTCGACCATGGACGACGTGGCCCGGCGCGCCGGCGTCTCGCGCTCCACGGTCTCGCGGGTCTTCCAGCCCGGATCGAGCGTCTCCGACGACGCGAAGATCCGCGTGCACGAGGCCGCGCGGGAGCTCGGCTACGTGCCGAACCTCGTCGCGGGCGGGCTCGCCGGCGGGCTCACCCAGCGCACCGTGCTGGGTCTCGTCGTCCGCGACGCCACGAACCCCGCCTACGGGCTGCTCATCGGCTCCCTGCAGGCAGCCGCGCAGGAGCGCGGGCGCCACCTCATCAGCGTCTCCGCCTTCCCCCACGAGTACGGCCCCGAGGAGGTCGTGGGGCTGCGACGGCTCGTGGGCATGCGCGTGGCCGGGGCGTTCGTCGCCACCGGCGTCACTCCGCCCGAGGACATCGTCGCCGCGAACGCCTCGGTCCCGGTGCTGGTCGTGGGCCGTCCCAACGACGATCCGCGCCTGGAGTCCATCAGTTACGACGAGGCCGCCCACGGCCGGATGATGGCCGACCGGATCCTCGCCCTCGGGCACCGCCGGGTGGGACTTCTCGTCGCTCCCGTGCTCTACTCCCGCGTGTTCGAGCTGCGCATGCGCAGCGTGAGGGAGCGGCTGCACGAGCGCGGGGCGGTGGTGCGCGAGATCGACCTGCTGCCCGTGCGGACCGGTGTCGCCGCCGCCCTCGATGTGGCGGCGAGCGAGGACCTGAGCTGCATCGTCGCTCCCGTCGACTACGCGGCCCTCGAGCTCTGGCGCGCGGCCCGCACGCGCGGCGTGCGGATCGGGGAGGACGTCCACCTGGTCGGCTTCGACGGCATCAGCGACGGGCTCGACCTGCTGGGACTCACGACCATCCGCCTGCCGATCGAAGCCGTGGCGCACGAGGCCGTGGAGCGGATGGTCGAGCTCACGGACGCGAGCGAGCGGGGCGCCCAGGACGGGGCCGACGGGCCCGGAGGGGCGGCGCGGCACGTTCTGCGCGTCGGGCGGCTCATGGAGGGGAGCTCGCTGGGGCCCGTGGGGTGACGCTCGGTCGCGGGAAGGCGGTCTCGGCCGTGGGTGTCATGGGACGATGCGTCGCATGACCGCACGGACAGGGCAGGAGCGCGGCCGTGGCGCATCGCGTCCGAGGCACTGGCCGATCGCGGTCGTCCTGCTCGCGGTGTTGGCTCTCGCAGGGGGAGTGGTCGTGGTGGGGCGGAGCGTCGGCGTGCAGCCCGTGACCTGCACTGTCGTCTCCGCGAAGCCGCAGGCCTCGGGCGGCGGAAGGCACTCCGCTCCTGGCGCCAGCGTCTATGTGACGACGGTGGAGTGCGGTGCCGTCAGGATCCGCGATGGTGTCACGCGGGAGAACATGGCGCTCGTGTCGACCCGGGTCGACGACGCCGCGACGTGCACCTTCGATGCCTCCTGGTGGGACCGCACCGTGAAGGACTGGCTGGGGATGACCGCGCGGGGCGCGGTCACGTGCACGACTGAGGACGGTGCCCGGGCCGTCGGTTGAGCGTCGCGCGGGGCGAGCGGTCATTCGAGTGCCCATGATCTGACGACTTTCGTGCTCGGGAGGCATTGCCTGGCAGGATCGGACGGTGCTGTCCTGCAGACCGGGCGGCGCCGTGGCCTTCGTTGCCGTGTGTCGGCAGGCCGGATCCGGGCGCCGGCCTCTCTGCGTGTCGGCGTGGACTATCTGCCCGTCGGCTCGTCGACCGCGTCCGCCCGTCGGCCCGCCCGCCGAGCGACCTCGTCCCGAGGAGGACCATGACCCCCGCCCCCGATGCCCCCGTCCTGTCCTTCGAGGACGTCACCTTCCAGCGCTCCGGGAAGCTCATCCTGCCGGGCGTGACCTTCGCGATCGGTCGGGGCGAGCACTGGGTGATGCTGGGCGCGAACGGTGCCGGCAAGAGCACGATCCTCGGTCTCGCCGGTGGGAACGCGCACCCCACGAGCGGCACCGTCGGCATCCTGGGGGACCAGGTGGGCCGCGTCGAGCTGCGGGCGCTGCGCGAGCGCATCGGGCACGTCGACCCGCGCCACCTGGTGCGCTCGCCGCTCACGATCGAGGAGGTCGTGCTCACGGGCTTCACCGGCACCGCCGAGAAGATGATGCGCTGGGTCCCGGAGCCGTCGCAGGTCGATCGGGCCCGCGAGCTCATGGACATGCTGGGACTGGGCGCCAAGCGCGAGTCGACCTGGCCCACGCTCTCCCAGGGCGAGCGCGGCCGCGCCCTCATCGCCAGGGCGCTCGTCACCGATCCCGAGCTGCTGCTCCTGGACGAGCCGACGACGGGCCTGGACGTCGCCGCCCGCGAACAGCTCATGGAGACCCTCGAGGTGCTCCCCGGCACCCACCCCGGCCTCACATCACTGCTGGTCACACATCATCTCGAGGAGATCCCGACGACTGTCACCCACGCGCTGCTGCTGCGGGACGGCGTCCCCAGCGCGCACGGTCCGATCGGGGAGGTGCTCACCACCGAGGCGGTCTCCGCGGCCTTCGACCATCCGATCGCGGTGCGCCACGAGGACGGCCGCTGGAGCGCACGCTCGATCCGGCGGTGATGCGGACCTCGGGTCACGAGGTCGAGGGGCGCGGCACGACGAGCGGCCGGCCCGTGGTGGGATCCTCGATGACGACCGAGGGCAGGTCGAACACCTCCTCGACCAGGCGCGGGGTGATGACCTCCTGCGGGGGTCCCTCGGCGACGATCCGGCCGTCCCGCATGGCGATGATGTGGGTGGCGAAGCGGCACGCATGATTGAGGTCGTGGAGCACCGCGACGACGGTCCTGCCCTGCGCGTTGAGCCGGGCGCAGAGCTCGAGCACGCCGATCTGGTGCGCGATGTCCAGGTACGTGGTCGGCTCGTCGAGCAGCAGGAGGTCCGTCTGCTGCGCGAGGACCATGGCGATCCAGGCCCGTTGCCGCTGCCCGCCCGAGAGCTCGTCCACGAGGCGGGTCGCGAGGTCCCGAGTGTTCGTCGCCGAGAGGGCCGCCGCCACGGCCGCGCGATCCTCCGGCGTGTTGCGGGAGAAGGCACCGCGATGGGGGAACCTGCCGCGTGCCACGAGGTCGGCGACGCGGATGCCGTCGGGCGCGATCGAGGACTGCGGGAGCAGGCCGAGTCGCGTGGCGACCGCTCGGGGCGACAGCGAGCGGATGTCCTTCCCGTCCAGGACGATGTGGCCGGTGCTGGGCTTGAGCAGGCGCGACATGGACCGCAGGAGCGTGGACTTCCCGCACGCGTTCGGCCCGATGATGACGGTGAAGGAGTCATCGGGGATCTGCACGTCGAGGGTCTCGATGACGGTGCGCTCCCCGTACCCGATGCTCGCCCCGCGCGCCGACAGCCGCGACGATGCGGCCCCGGCCCCGCTCGCGACGGACGACGGGGGAAGACCGTCGAGCTCTGCCACGCTGGTCGTGCCTGTGTTCCCGGCATTCATCGCAGGTGCTTCCTTCCTTCGGAGATGAGCAGCCACACGAGGTAGATGCCGCCGACGCACACGGTGACGACGCCGACGGGCAGGGGGCTGGTCGGGTTGATGCGCTGCGCGGCGTAGTCGCTGACGATGAGCAGCAGGGATCCCATGAGCGCCGCCGGCGCGATGCCCATGCCGTGCGAGCGCGTCAGGCGCTTGGCGATCTGCGGAGCGGCGAGGGCGACGAAGGAGATCGGTCCCGCGATCGCGGAGACCAGGGCCACGGCCGTGATGCCCGTGAGCATCAGCGCGAGCCGGGTCGCCTCCGCCCGCACGCCCAGGGCGGATGCCGACTCGTCGCCCATCTCCAGGATGTGCATGCGCTCGGCGAGCACGACGCAGGCGGCGCAGAGGGCGATCACCGTGATGATCGTCGGTCGCATCTGCTCCCAGGAGACCCCGTTGAGCGATCCCGCGCCCCACACCGCGACGCGCATGGCGTCCTCGATCTCCGCGTGCAGCACCAGCCAGGTGTTGACCGCGGAGAGCATGGCGGAGACGCCGATGCCCACGACGATCAGGCGGAATCCCTGGATGCCGCGTCGGCCGGCGCCTCTCGTGATGGACAGCAGGTAGACGACGAGCGCCGTGGCGGTGCCGCCGATCAGCGCGCCGGCTGCGGTCCCCAGGTACGAGCCGCCCAGCAGCAGGATCACGATGAGGGCGCCCGTGTACGCGCCGGTCCCGAAGCCGATCACGTCGGGGCTGCCCAGCGGATTGCGCGTCAGGGACTGGAAGATCGCGCCCCCGATGCCGAGTGCGGCCCCGAGCAGCAGCGCCATCAGGCCGCGCGGCAGTCGCCACTGCTGGACCACGAGGACCGTGCCGCCGTCCCCGGCGCCGAACAGGGCCGGGACCACCTGCCGCACGGGGATCGTGAGATCGCCCGTGCTGACGGCGAGGACCAGCATCGCCATGCAGGCGATCAGGATCGTCAGGCACACGCCGAGCGTGCGCAGCGTGAGGGGGAGGTGCCCTCGTCGGAGGGTGGGGAGCCTGATGGCTCGTGGCGCCCGCGGGCCGGCCTGCGGAGCGGGGGAGGAGCTCGAGGCGGGGGCCTCGGCGGTGCTGCGGACGGTCACAGGGTCGACACCGCCTTCGAGCGCACCATGGCGATCAGCACGGGGGCACCGAGGAACGCGGTGACGACGCCGACGGGGAGCCCGCCAGGGGCCGCGACCCGAGCGACCACGTCCGCCGCGAGAAGCAGCACCGGCCCGCCGAGGGCCGACAGGCCCAGGATCCACCCCTGGTTCGGGCCCGTCGCCCAGCGCACCACGTGGGGGACCATCAGCCCCACGAATCCGATCGGGCCGGCGATCGCGGTCGCCGCCCCGCAGCACAGGGTGATGCCCAGGATGCCGATCGCGCGCGCCCGTCCGAGCCGCACCCCGAGGGTCGCGGCCAGGTCGTCGCCGAGGGCGATCGCGTTGAGGGAGCGCGTGGTCAGCAGCGCCGCGAGCAGGCCGACGACGATGAACGGCACGGCCCGCAGGGACGGGCCCAGGCCGCGCACGGACAGCGAGCCCGCCGCCCACGACCGCATGGCATCGAAGGCGGCGGGGTCGAGCAGGGTGATCGCGGTGGTGAACCCCGAGGCGACGGCCGCGAAGGCCACGCCGGAGAGCGTCAGCCGCACGGGATCGCCGCCGCTGCGCCCGGCCGCGCCGATGGCGAGCACCGCCACCGTGGCGACCAGTGCGCCGACGAGCGCGAGCCAGAGCTGGCCGGTCATCCCGGCGATGCCGAGCAGCGAGGTCCCGGCGGCGACGGCGAGTGCGGAGCCGGCGTTCACGCCGAGGATCCCGGGGTCCGCCAGGGGGTTGCGCGTCAGCGACTGCACGAGGGCCCCGGCGACGGCCATGGCGGCGCCGACGACGAGTCCGCCGAGGGTCCGCGGGACCCGTGATCCCCACACCACGCGCCCGTCGACCGTGGACTCGTCGTGCTCCATGAGCGCGCGCAGCACCGTCCCGGGCGGGGTCTGTCGGTCCCCGATGCACAGGCTCGCCAGGATCGCGAGCGCCACCAGCAGCAGGAGGCCGACGGCGAGCACGAGCCGGCCCGTGCCGCCCACCCGGATCGGCTCCTCCGTCTCGACGCCCGGGAGGGCGGGCGCGTCCGCCGGCCCCGGGGGTGCGGCCGGCCCTCCGGGGACGGCCTGTCCCCGAGGCGGGGCCGCGCCGGCGGTGGGGGTCACTTGACGACGTCCTCGGCCTTCTCCAGCACCTCTGCGAGGTCGTTCAGCCACGCCGTCTGCACGGTATAGGAGTACGCGCGCTTGTCGTCCCAGCTGCCCACCTGGTCGGCCTCGACGGCGGGGAGCGAGGTCCACAGTGGGTTCTCCTCGTAGCCGGTCGACGTCTCCGCGAGGAGGATGACGTCGGCGTCGTAGTCGCTGATCTTCTCCCAGGTCGACGTGGCCCAGGCGCTGTCCTCCGGGGCCTCGGGGCCCACGAGCTTCAGCCCCAGGTCGGCGAGCATGGTGGTGACGCCGAGGGTGTCGCTCGTATAGATGTCGTCGCCGGCGATGTTCAGGGCCATCACCGTCAGCCAGTCCTTCTTCTCCTCGGCGACGGTGCTCACGCGCTCCACGGCCGTGTCGAAGTCCTTCTTGGCCTGCTTCTGCTCCGCGGTGTCGACATCGGCGCCGAGCGCCTTCGCGATCCCGGTGTAGCGGTCGATCATCTCCTGG
This sequence comes from Brachybacterium sp. ACRRE, assembly GCF_022346485.1. Classification (NCBI taxonomy): domain Bacteria; kingdom Bacillati; phylum Actinomycetota; class Actinomycetes; order Micrococcales; family Dermabacteraceae; genus Brachybacterium; species Brachybacterium sp. ACRRE. Next base: position 105,496 of record NZ_JAKRMO010000002.1, read on the forward strand.
GGCGTGCCGCTCATGCGGACGGGGAGGAAGGGCGCGACCTCGGCGACCTGCGTGGTCACCTTCTCGTCCCACCAGGTCCAGCCGTCGCCCTTCGCGTTGCCGACCCCGATGACGATGTCCGGGGTCGCTGCCGCGAGCTTCTCGAGGCTGAACTCGGCATCGAGGCCGATGATGTTCTCCTTCTCGAGGTCGAGGTCCCCCTGGCCGCCGGCGCCCTTGCCGTAGCCGAACACTCCCGCGAAGGTGATCCCGAAGGGCTGCAGGGCCGCGGCCGAGTAGATGTCGGCGACGATCTTCTGCGGCTTCTCGTCGAGCTCGACGGTCAGGCCGTCGTATCCCTCGGGCTCGTACGAGAAGGCCCCGGAGCCGGAGGCGCCGCCTCCGTCGCTCGCCGTCGAGGCGGAATCGGATTCCGCGGACGAGCAGCTGGCGAGGGCGAGGAGGCCCGGGACGGTGAGAGCGAGGAAGCCGCGACGGCGCATGCGAAGACTCCTGGGGACGGACGCCCGGCGGCACCGCTGTCGCGTGCTCGGGGCGGGGGAACAGGGATGGGGAGGAAGTGGGGACACATATGGTGACAAGGCAAGGCTTGCCTAATATCACTCGAGGTTAGCGTCGGCCCGTGACGAGCCCGGTGGGGCGGAGCTGATTCGAGACGCACCTCACGGCGACGGCCGGCCGGCCGCGCAGCCCAGCGCGCGCCTCCCGACGCGGATCAGCGGCAGCGCTTCGTCACCTGTCCAGCTGGACGAGCGCTCCCGCCATCTCGCTGCGGTCAAGGGTGCGATGGGCGAAGTCGAGCGCGGGGTGCCCTCCGACCCGGATGCCGCGGCGCGCGTGCCGCAGCAGCTCGACGTCGTTCACGTCGTTGCCGACGGCGGTGTACGAGCCGTCGAGGATGCCGAGGCGGCGCAGGGCGGAGTGCTTGGTGACGCCGCTCGGCGCCACGTCGATCAGGTGCTCGTCGGGATGGACGGACACGGTCAGGCCGGCGGCTCTCAGCTGCTCGATGACCTGGGGATCCTCGGTGAACAGCACCGCCTTCGCGTAGTCGGGGAGCGCGCTGCGCGGCACGTTGCGGGCGAGCCCTCCGGCGTCGAGCTGGCGGAAGATGCGGTGCTGCTCGTCGCCCGTGAACGAGTAGTCCCAGGGCCCGTCGACGAGCGCGGGCAGGGAGCGGGCGTCGATGATCCTGTCGAGCAGGGCCCTGGCGGGGGCGGGGAAGCCGACCACTTCGACGTCGGCGTGCGGTGCACGCCGCACGAAGGCGCCGTTCCCGCCGATCAGGGCGCTGCCGGCGAGCTCCTCCGGGAGCACGGGCAGCAGGTCGCGCACCGGGCGCGCGGAGGCGAAGACCAGAGGGTGCCGCGCGCGGACGTGGAGCAGGGCCTCGACGATGTCGGCCGCGAGGGTGCGGCCGTCGAAGCAGAGGGTGCCGTCGACGTCGAGCACCACGGGCTCGCCGGCGGCGCCGTCCCCTTCGGCGACGCCGCCCCCGTCGGGGGCGCTGCTCCCGTCGGCGACGCCGTCCCCGTCGGCGGCGCCGTCCCCGTCGGCGATGTCATGGACCGGCGCATACGGGACATCTCTGCCAGATATGGCAGAGATGTCCCGTATTTGCCGCTCGGCGACAGCCGCCTGGCGCAGTCGATGCCGCTCGGCGACGTGCTCCCGGCGCGCCCGGTGCACGTCGGCCCCGTGGGCCCCACCGGCCGCGCTGTCACCGCCGGCCCCGCCAGGATCGCCGGCTCCGCCGTCCCCGCCGGCCCCGCCGGCCCCGCCAGGATCGTCGCCTTCCGGGATCACGGCACCCGGTGGCCCGCCGCGCGGAACAGCTCGTACCACTCGGCGCGGGTGAGCGGCAGCTCCGAGCCCGCGGCGGAGTCGGTGACGCGCTGCGGCGTGGTGGTGCCGAGCACGACCTGCATGTTCGCCGGGTGCCGGGTGATCCAGCCGGTCGCGATCGCCTCCGGGGCGACGTCGTACTTCGCGGCGAGGCGGTCCACCACGGCGTTGAGCTCCGGGTACTTGTCGCTGCCCAGGAAGACGCCGTCGAAGAAGCCGCCCTGGAAGGGCGACCAGGCCTGCACCGTGATGTCGTTCAGGCGGCAGTAGTCGAGGATGCCGCCGCCGTCCAGGACGTTGGACTGCTCCTCGCCGCTCATATTCGCGGCGATGCCCTGCGCGATGATCGGCGAGTGCGTGATCGACAGCTGCAGCTGGTTGGCCACGAGCGGGCGGGTCACCGAGCGCTTGAGCAGGTCGATCTGGCGGGGCGTGTGGTTCGAGACGCCGAAGGCGCGCACCTTGCCGGAGGCGTGCAGGTCGTCGAAGGCGCGGGCCACCTCGTCGGGCTCCACGAGCGCGTCGGGGCGGTGCAGCAGCAGGATGTCGATGTAGTCGGTGCGCAGCGCCGTCAGGGAGCCCTCGACGGACTCGATCAGGTGCTCGTAGGAGTAGTCGAAGTAGGGGCCGTCGGTGACGATCCCGGCCTTCGTCTGGATCGTGATCTCGGAGCGCTCGTTCGCGTTCAGGTGCATCGCCTCGGCGAAGCGCCGTTCACACAGGTGGTCGCCGCCGTAGATGTCGGCGTGGTCGAAGAAATCGATGCCCGCGTCGCGGGCCGTGTTCACGAGGGTGCGGATCTCCTCGTCGGACTTGTCGTTGATCCGCATGAGGCCCAGCACCACGTTCGGTGCCGTGATCTCGGTGCCGGGAAGGGGGAAATGCTTCATCGCAGAGACTCCTGTGTCGTCATGAGATCGGCCGCGGACGCGGTCGGGCCGGTGAGCGGCGCTCGCCGGGGGCAGAAGGGGCGGGGGCTGGAG
>NZ_JAKRMO010000030.1:0-47963 GCF_022346485.1 Brachybacterium sp. ACRRE
CGCCCCGCCCGGCCTGGCCCCGCCCGGCCTGGCCCGGACCGGCCCGCGCCGGAGCTCACCGGATGTCATGCGGGGCGGAGGCGATCAGGTCCGCCGACGGGCGAGCCATTGCGCGAAGGTCATCTCGCCGCGCCGGGTCCCCGGGGCGGGGAGCAGCGACCCGTCGCGCATGCCGCGACCCCACGCGCCGGGCAGCGGGATCTGGATCACGGGGCGTCTGTGCCCCTCGGATGCGAGCAGCTGCCGCACCAGGTCGGCCATGTTCTCCTCCGCCGGCCCCGCGAGATCCGGCACGACTCCCTGCGGCGCCCCGGTCGCGATCCTCACCAGTTCGGCGGCGACCTCGCTCGTGGCGATCGGCTGCGAGCGCATTGTGGGGACCACCTGCAGGGGGCCCACCGCGCCGTGGCCGATCAGCTGCTGGGCGAAGTCGTGGAACTGGGTGGTGCGCAGCAGCGACCATCCGCCGTCGCGGCCCTGGAGCAGATCCTCCTGGGCCGCTTTGCCCGCGTAGTAGTTCGCGCGCACCCGCGCGGCTCCGATGATCGAGATCGCGACGTGGTGCGGCACGCCAGCGGTGCGCTCGGCCGTCAGCAGGTGGTCGGTGACCGTGGTGAAGAAGTCGACGGAGGCAGAGGTCGAGGTGCTGCTGGTGGCCGATGCGTCGATGACGGCCGAGGCGCCGTGCAGGGCCTCGACGAGGCCCTCGCCCGTGACGAGGTCGGTGCCCGTGCTGCGGCTCAGGGGAACGGGCTCGCAGCCCGCATCCCACACTGCGGCGACGACATGGCGACCCAGCGTGCCGGTCGCTCCGGCGACGACGATCTTCATCGGACGTCGGCCTTGGTGGTGCCGATGATCGTGCACGGGGTCCCGGTGAGCGGGGTGTCGTGGTCCTGTCGGCGGGATCGTGCCTGCGGTGTGCTGAGTAGTCTTCGCGTCATACCCCTGTGACCGGATGCGAGGCGGCGATGTGAGGCGGCGCCGTGCCGACGACGGCGGAGTGCGGTCCTCGATTCCTCGTTGCGGCTCACACCTCGACCCGCTGCCCGGTCCTGTGGGGTGAAGGGAGCACGCCATGACACCGCTCGAGGACGATCACCAGCCCACGCCGCCGGGACCGCACGGTCACGACCCCGATACCGCGGGCGCGGATGCCCCGGGCCCGGAATCCCGGGACCCGGATACCCAGGGCCCGGATGCCCAGGGCCCGGATGCCCAGGGCCCTGACGCCGAGGCGCTGGGGGAGAGGCGCCACCTCCTGTCCCTCGCCTTCCGCATGCTCGGCACGGTCGCCGAGGCCGAGGATGCCGTGCAGGAGACCTACATCCGCTGGTACCGGCTGTCCGAGGAGGAGCGCGCGGCCATCCGAGTGCCGAGGGCGTGGCTGACGCGCGCCGCCAGCCGGATCTGCCTGAACGTCCTGGGGTCCGCTCGCCGCCGCCACGAGAGCTACGTGGGTCCCTGGCTGCCCGAGCCCGTGCCCGCCCTCGCGTTCCCGACCGGGACGGTGACCGAGGACCCGGCGGACCGGGTGACCCTCGACGACTCGGTGAGCACCGCTCTGCTCGTGGTCCTGGAGTCGATGACGCCCGCCGAACGGGTCGCGTTCGTGCTGCACGACGTGTTCGCCGTCCCCTTCGCCGAGGTCGCGGAGACCGTGGGGCGCACCCCGGCCGCGTGCCGTCAGCTGGCCACCTCGGCCCGGCGAAGGGTCCAGGCGGACCGTGGTCGGCGCGCGGACCGCAGCGAGCACGACGACGTCGTCCGGGCATTCGCCGCTGCCGCGCGCAGCGGCGACCTCGCGGGGCTGGTCGCCGTTCTGGACCCCGACGTCGTGCTGCGCTCCGACGGCGGCGGCCGCGTGACGGCTGCGCGCAGACCCGTCCTCGGTCCGGACCGGGTCGCACGGTTCCTCTTCGGAGCACTCACCAAGAATCCGAGGGCGACCGTCCTCGAGCAGGACACGCCCGACGGCCTCGGCTTCGCGCTCTGGGACGAGGCGCGGATCTTCGGCGTGGTCACGCTGGAGGTCGTCGACGGCGCCGTGAGCGAGGTCCGACTGATGATGAACCCCGAGAAGCTCACGCTCTGGAACTGAGCACCCCGGGAGCGCAGCCGGTCAGGGTGCCGCCGCGCCCCACCCGACGTAGGCGAAGCCCCGAGCGGACCCGGCCCCGAGCGGATCCGGGTCTGGCGGTCCCGGCCCAGAGTGGACCCGGGCCCCGGTCGCGCTCACGCGGCGAGGTGGTCCGCCATCATGTCGGCGGGAGTGCGCGCCTCCCTGCCCAGCAGGCGGGTGAGCGTGGGGTCCGAGCCCGAGAAGTGCCCCTCCCGGGTGGCCCGGAACATCGACAGGCTGAAACGTGCTGCCGCTTCCGGCACGCCGGCATCGACCTCACCGGCGACCCACTCCTCGTCATCGACGACGACGCGCTCGACGGGCTCGCCCGTGACATCGGATGCCGCCGCCGCGAAGTCCGCGAGCGTCACGGGACGGCCCGGGACGAGGTCCACGACGCCGTCGAAGTCGCCGTCGCCGTCGCCGACGAGGATCGCCGCAGCCGCCTCCGCGGCGTCGCGGCGGTCCACCCAGGCGAACGGCCCGTCGGCCGGCCTGGCGATGGTGCGAGTGGTGCGCCACGGGCCGAGCAGCTGGCCGAGATCGCCGTAGAAGCCGTTGCGCAGCGAGGTCCAGGCGACGCCGGATTCCGCGAGGTGCTGCTCCGTGGCGGCGTGGAGAGCCAGCGGCGGGTAGGGGGTGTCGAAGCCGGCGCCGAAGGCGCTCGTGTAGAGGATCCGCCGGGCACCCGCGTCGACGGCCGCGTCGATGGCGCGGCGGTGCTGGGCGAGGACGTCGGCCGTCAGGTCGCTCGAGGAGACCAGGAGCACCTGGTCCGCCCCCTCGAACGAGTGCCGCAGGGCGTCGGGATCGTCGTACGTCCCCCGGCGCACGCGCACCCCGCGGCGCTCGAGGTGGGCCGCGCGCTCGGGGTCCCGCACGCTCACGCCGATCTGCTCGGCAGGAAGCTTCTCAAGGAGCCGTTCGACAGTGGCGCCGTTGAGGGTGCCTGTTGCTCCGGTCGCGATGATCACGTCGGTCGTCCTTCCGTCGGCGGTGCGCCCCTCCCGGTCGGAGGAGACAAGTTGACTCGGGTGGTCAACTTCCTGTGCGGTACGATCCTCGACGAAGTTGACCACGTAGGTCAAGTTCTTCCGACATCAGGAGTGACGAAGGACGGAGGAGCCTGGATGGAGTCCCTGGATCCCGGTGCTCTGCGGGCCGATGCGCGCCGCAACCACGACCGCATCCGCGCCGCGGCGGTGGAGGTCTTCCGCGATCGCGGCCTGTCGGCTCCCCTCGAGGACATCGCCGCCGCGGCCCACGTGAGCAAGGCGACCGTGTTCAACAGGTTCGGCGGTCGGGCGGGCCTGATCGACGCCGTCATCGACGAGGTCGGCGCGCAGGAGCTGCTCGACGTCATCGAGAGGGCGCGGGCGGTCGACGACACCGAAGAGCGGATCCGCTGGTACGTCGCGGCGCTGCGCGATCTGCAGTACCGGCTGCCGGCCGTGAACGGCGTGATCCTGCGGCAGGTGCCCGGCTCCCGCGGGCTCATGGAGCTGTGCAGCCAGGGGGAGCGCTTCCACGAGGAGCTCGTCGCCCAGGGTGTCGCGACCGGGGTTCTCGCCGAGACGTTCGAGCCGGAGGACTTCCAAGCCCTCGCGATCGAGACGGCGCTCGTGCTCGAGGAGCGCGGCAGGCCGCCGCGTCCCGGCTACGACCGACGCACGACGTTCCTGCTCGACGGGATCGCCCGGTCCGTCCGGCCCGGTCGGCCCGCCCGGCCCGCCCGACATCCGTCCCATGACGGATCGGGCGAGAGGACTGATCCAGGCGACGAGGCCTGATGGCGGCGGGCAGTCGACGTCCGCCCGTCGCCGCGGGTCAGCGCTGCAGCGACGAGAGGATGATCCGGTCCAGATCGGTCGGCTGCAGACCGAAGTCCCTGGTCAGCGTGCCCGGGTGGATCACTGCGCGGCGGCGCCACAGGTACTGCTGGTGCGTGAGCTCGCGGAACGTGGGCGAGAAGAGGCCGATCGCGCGCAGCAGCGGCGAGGGGATGCCCGTGGCCCCGTGCGAGCGCTCGCCGACCAGCGCCGCCGTGCGCTCCGCCAACTCGCGCTGGCTCAGCGGCTCCGGCGAGGGCGTCATGAGGATCGCGTCGCCGTGCGGTGCGAGCTCGTCGGCGTGCTGGGCGGCGAAGGCCATCGCTGCCGTCATGTCCGGGATGGACGTGAGGGTGCGCGGCACGGACGGGTCCCCGAGCACCCACGCGCGCTTGCCCGCGGCCGCGGGCTGGAGCACGAGCTGCAGGAAGACCGAGGTCTCGGGCACTGCCGTCGGCCCGAGAAGATCGGCCGCGACGACGGACAGCGTCGTCGCCGGGTGGGCGGCCCGGGTGCGCAGCAGCTCCGCGCGGACCTCGCCGAGCGGCGAGGCGGGAGCCAGGGGTGCGCCCTCGTGGAGATCCGCGGCCCCCTCGCCGAAGGCGTAGACGGACTCCGGGAAGACGATGGGGATGCCCGCTTCGGCCGCCGCGTCCATGACCGCGCGCTCGCGCTGGGGCAGGTCCCGGCGCCACGCGGAGGCGTCGTAGCTCGAGTGGATGCAGTGGAGGATCGCGTCGGCGGTGGCGCCGTCCGCATCCGTCAGGGCGGAGCGGAGAGTGGCCGGATCGCCCGCGTCGCCGCGCACCAGGCGGGCGCCGGGCTCCACGTCGGTGCCGCGCCGCAGCACCGTGACGTCGTGGCCGCCGGCGAGGAGGTCGCGTGCCAGCTGGGTGCCGATCTGGCCGGCTCCGGTGATGAGGTACCGCATGGGGAACTCCTTCTGTGAGCACTGCTCGCTATATGACGAGGACGACGCTAGACCGGTGCGCCCAAAAAAACAAGAGCAGTGCTCGCAGAATTGCTCCGACGGGCACGCGGTGCCAGACTGACCGGCATGGAGAAGCCGACGAGTGCGCCGAGCGCGAAGAGCGCGACGAGTGCGCGACCACGCCGCAGCCACGCCCAGGCGCGCGCCGAGATGCGCGAGGGCATCCTCCGCGTGGGCGGGGAGCTGCTGGAGAAGGACGGGCCCGCTGGGCTCTCCGTCCGCGAGATCGCGCGCGGGCTCGATGTCGCCTCGTCGGCCATCTACCGCCACGTCTCCAGCCGTGACGACCTGCTCACGCTCCTGCTGGAGGACGCCTTCACGGACCTCGCGGACCGGGTGGACGCGGCCCTCGCGGATGTCCCGACGGAAGGTGGCGCCGGGAAGGCGGCTCTCGCGGCGCTCGCCGGGGCGATGCGAGGCTGGGCGATCGAACAGCCCCAGCGGTGGGCGCTCGTCTACGGGTCGCCCGTTCCCGGGTACGCTGCGCCGGCGGAGCGGACCACGGGTCCGGGCACGCGCGTGATGGCCAGGTTCATGGAGATCCTGGCGGGAGGAGAGAGCGCCTCCGGCCCGTCGGCACAGGAGGAGGCGCCATCACGCGGCCGCGGCTCCGTCCTGGCGAGCGCACCGGGAGAGGCCTACTCGGCGGTGCTCTCGGCAGGAGCGGGGGAGCTCGGGGTGGACGCGTCGCCCGCACTCGCCGCGGCGAGCGTCCTGGCGTGGACGGGGCTGGTCGGGCTGATCTCCGCGCAGCTCTTCGGGCAGCTCGGGGCGGACTTCGCACCGCACGGCGACGAGATGCTCGCGCAGTGGGTCGACGCCACGGCAGGGGAGTTCGGACTGCTGTGATCCCCACCGTGACCGGGCCGTTCGCTACCCTCGCACCGTGACTGCCCAGCCCCACCTCGTCCGACGCGGCTCCGGAACGCCCGTGCTGTTCGTCCACGGCAACGGCCTCGACCATCGGCTCCTGCTCGACCTCGACGACGTCTTCGCCGCTGACGGCGCCTGGGAGCGCTTCTACCCCGACCTCCCGGGATTCGGCGGCACCCCGCCGCTCGAGGGCCGCGGAGGGCTGCCGGACCTCGCCGATCGGGTCGACGAGATCGTCGGCGAGCTGCTCGGCACGCGGCGGTTCGCGGTCGTCGCGAACTCCCTGGGCGGACTCCTCGCCCGCGACCTCGTCGCGCGCCGCAGCGGCCAGTGCCTCGGCATGGCGCTGCTCGCCCCCGTCGTCGACCCCGTGCGCGAGCACCGCACGCTGCCCGCGCGGACCGTGCTCGCGGAGGAGCCGGGACTGCTCGCCTCGCTCGATCCGGCCGACGCGGAGACCTACGCCGAGATGGCCGTGGTCCTCAGCAGGGAGAACTGGGAGCGCTTCCGCGAGACGGCGCTTCCCGGCATCCGCGGGGCCGACGTCGAGGCGATGCACCGACTGGGAGATCTCTACGAGCTGGACTCCCTGCCCGACGCGGCGCTCGCGGCGGATCCTTCGACCCGCGACCTTCCGGTCCTCGTCGTCGCCGGCAGGCAGGACGACGTGGTCGGCTTCGAGGACCAGGACGCGCTCGCGCGCCGCTTCCCCCGCGCGACCTTCGCCGCGCTCGACGGCGCGGGGCACAACGTCCATCTCGACCAGCCCGATGCGGTGCGCGCGCTCCTGCGCGCGTGGCTCACCGCGGTGCGGCGCGGGGCCGAGAAGCGCAGTGCAGCCACGGAGTGCAGTGCAGCCGAGGAGCGCAGCGGCGCGGAGACGCGGAGCACGCCGGCTCCGGGCCGTGTCGAGCTGCGCGGGAGCCTCGTGTGCGCCGACGACCGGGAGGCGGATCTGGTCCGCCGCCACCTCGCGCAGCACGTCGAGCTCACGCGTGCCGAGCCCGGCTGCCTCGCTTTCCATGTGGAACCGACGGAGGATCCGCTGGTCTGGACCGTCGCCGAGACCTTCGTCGACCGTGAGTCCTTCGCCGCGCACCAGGCGCGGGTGGCGGCGAGCGCGTGGGGCCGGGCGACAGAGCGCATCCGACGCGACTTTAGGGTGAGCGGGGCGAGCGAGGACCCGCCGCTGTCGCCCGCGGGCGGACCGACCTCTCCCTAGTCCCGAGGGGCCCGGTCCCGGGCGTCGAGCATCCCCCGCAGCCATCCGACCCTCCGCACCTCGCCGCCGGCCGCCTCGATCCGTGCGCGCAGCTCGCGATCGTTGGTGACCGCGAGGACCGTGGAGCCGTCCGCGATCCGACGCTGGACCTCGGCGACGATCTCGTCGTCCCCGGATCCGGGCGCGCGCACCACGCGCACTGTGCCGATCTCGGGGATGTCCCGCGCCTTGCCCTCGACGACGAGCGCGACGAGCGGGCGGATCGTCCCGGCCGGATCGGCGGGGATCTCGAGCCCTTCGACGGGGATCTCGAGCCCTTCGAGGCGGTCGCGCAGGCGGACGGCGGCTCCGGCGCGATCGCGCCACCAGCCGTCGGGCACCGAGCCGACGACGTTCGCCCCGTCGACCACGAGCACGATCTCCTCCGCAGCGTCCGTCATCCCACCACCGTCGCACAGCAGGGACGGTCTGACCGCGTCATGCGCGCAGCAGACTGCTCCGGAGCCCGGATCACCCGCGCGTGAGCAGGCGCTCGAGCGGGATCGAGTCGTCCTGCCAGGGCAGCAGCAGCCAGGCGACGACGTACGCCGCGAAGCCGACGAACGGCAGCAGGAACGCGATGAGCAGCAGCAGACGCACCAGCCACACGTTCAGACCGGTCCTCGCGGCGATGCCGCCCGCGATGCCTGCGAGCAGGCGGCGGGGACCGCGACGGAAGCCGAGGGAGCGCACGGTGTCGAAGAGGGGTCTCATGCCCGGAACGCTACGCACCGCGTCTCCGCGGGTCACGGGGGATAGCCCCCGCGCGTAGAATCCGTGCACCCTCGGCCGCACGCGCCGAGGGGCGATCGAGGACGATCCGCATCGCGGGCGGCGCCGACGGCGCACCGTGGAGAGGCGCTCATCATGGGGACACTCACCTTTACCGCCACGATGTCGCTCGACGGCTATGCGGCCGACGCCGACGGGGACTTCCAGTGGTCAGCGCCCGGCGACGACGTGTTCGCCGTCCACGTCGAGCGCCTGGCCGAGGTGAGCACCGAGGTCATGGGCCGGCGCACCTTCGAACTCATGGAGTACTGGGAGGCGGATCCGGAGACCGGGCCCGACGGCGAGGAGTGGGACGAGGCCGAGCGCGAGTTCGCCCGCCGCTGGCAGCGCATCGAGCGCATCGTCGCGTCCTCGACGCTCGACGAGAGCCGCGTCGATCCGGCGCGCGCCCGACTGCTCCGGCACCTGGACCTCGCCGGTCTGCAGCGGATCGTCGACGAGGCTCCCGGGCAGGTCGAGATCTTCGGGCCGACGACGGCGGCCGACGCGATCCGCGCCGGAATGGTCACGGACTTCCACCTGTTCGTGGTCCCGATGATCGTGGGCGGGGGACTGCGAGCCCTGCCCGACGGGATACGTCTCGATCTCGAGCGCGTCCACGAGCGGGCGTTCACCAGCGGTGCGGTGCACCTGCACTATCGCGCCCGCGGCGCGGGTGGTGCCCACGAGATGGGTGCGCCGGGCAGGCAGGCGGTCGCGGAACCGCCGGAAGGCGCCTAGAGACCCCGCCGGAGCACGATGACGTTGTCGGTGACCTCGGCGGTGCTCGCGCCGTCGGGAGCGGTCGCGGTGCGTCGGCGGGGCTCGACGATCAGGCGGTCCCAGCCCCCGGTGAGCGCGAACGCCTCGAGCGTCTGCTCGGGCGAGGGGAACTCCATGTCCTGGTCCCAGGACCAGGGTGCGACCGAGGCGTGGTCGATGACGAGCAGCAGTCCGTCCGGAGCGACCTGTCGGGAGGCCCGGGCGATGATCGCGTCCCGGTCGATCTCGACCGGCGACTGGAAGTGGCAGGCGAAGACCAGGTCGAACGATCCCTCGGGGATGTCCCGCGCGAGATCCGCCTGAACGGCGCTCACGCGATCCGTCAGGCCCTCCGCGCGGGCGGTCTCCTCGATCCGTCGTGCCGCCGTGGTCGAGGCGTCGGCGGCGGTGACGGTCCATCCGCCTCGGGCGAGCCAGAGGGCGTCCCCGCCCTGACCGGCCCCGAGCTCGAGCGCCGCGCCGGGCTGCCGCGCGAACTCGCCGATCAGGTCGACCAGCATGGGGCTCGGGGATGGGGCGTTCGTGGGAGCGCCGCGCTCGGCGTAGTGCGCCTCCCAGAATCGCTCGCTCTCGGTGGAGTGGTCCGCGTCCATGCGGACATCATGGGCGAGCAGGGCGCGGCGGGCCAAACGGGGTCACGGGGCCCGGGCCTGACCGGAACGGCCCGGGCGGGCTACTCCCGCTCCGGCCGGCGGCGCGTCGCCTTGGTCTGCGACCGCTGCCTCTTCGCCTCGAGCCGTCGACGCTGGGAGCCGCGGGTGCGGCGCGTCGGCCGACGGGGGACGGGAGGGGCGACGGCCTCGCGCAGCAGCTGGGAGAGGCGCTCCCGGGCGGCGACGCGATTGCGACGCTGCGCACGGTGCTCCGCGGCGACGACCGTGAGCACCGTGCCGGCGAGCCGGGAGGCGAGATGGTCCAGTGCGCGCTCGCGCTGCGCCCCGTCGAGCGCGGAGGTCGTGGCGAGGTCGATGCTCAACTGCACACGGGAGTCGGCGGTGTTCACGCCCTGCCCGCCCGGACCGGAGGCATGGGAGAACAGCTCGACCAGATCGGAGGCGGGCACCACGAGCCCTCGCGGGGCGCCGGGCCCCGGCGGGACCCGCAGATCATCCACGGGGCGCGTCCCCGTCGAGTCCCTCGCTCTCCTCCGCGAGCCGCGGCTCGACGCGGCGCTCGGGCCGGACTCCCGACTTGTCGGCGTAGAACGCCCTGATCACGTCCATGTCCGCGGCGACATCGCCCGTGAGGTCGATCGTCGGCCCGAGCCCCGCCGTCATCGTCGTGCGATCCACGAAGCCGAGCGTGACCGGCATCCCGGTGCGCCGGGCGATCCGGTAGAAGCCCGACTTCCAGTGCGTGTTCCCTCCGCGGGTGCCGTCGGGCGTGATGACCAGGCCGAACACGGAGCCGCCGTGGACCCGCTCGACGACCTCGGCGACCACGCTCCGAGGGTCCGAGCGGTCCACGGGGATCCCGCCGAGCGCGCGCATGAGCGGTCCCCGCCAGGAGCGGAACAGCGTGTGCTTGCCCAGCCAGTGCACCTCGATGCCCAGGCGCCAGGCGATCGCGAGCATGAGCAGGAAGTCCCAGTTGGAAGTGTGCGGGGCGCCGAGCAGCACCGTCGGTCGCGTCGGCGCCGGCCGGGCCACGAGGTGCCAGCGGCTGATCGCCCAGAAGGCGCGGGCGAGGAGTCGGCGGATCATGCGCACACCGTAGAGGATCCGCATCCGCGTTCCTGTGCCTCCCGCGACACCGAGGCGCCGGGGGAGTGCGCTCGGGTCGACGAGACCCCTACTCTGAGCGGCAATGGTCTCCGACGCACGCCCCACTCCCGAGGACCCTCTGGCATCACGCCTCGGGACGTCCGGGACGGTGCGCGCGACGACCCCCCGCACGGGTCGCGGGCTGCGGCTGTGGCGCCGCCTGACCTCGGTGCCCGTGCTCGCACTCGCCCTCCTCGCGACGACGATCGCCGCGGCCGGCCCGATCCAGGGGCTCGACGGCATGCTCGACCGGCACTGGCTCTACCACCTCGCGCCCCAGCTGCTGCCGTTCGTCCAGGGCGTGCTGGACCGGATCGCGGGGCAGGCCGTGTGCCTCCCCGTCCTCGCCGCGGTCGCGATCGTCCTCGCGGTGCGAGGCCGCACCTGGCGGCCGCTGCTGGTCGCCCTCGCTGCCGAGCTCGCCTTCCTCGTGGGCATCGGCGGCCTCAAGCTGCTCATCGCCCGCCCCTCGCCGACCCTCGACGACGCGGACCTGCTGGCCGGCGGCATCCAGGAGTTCGGCGAGAAGGGCATCAGCTTCCCCTCGGGGCACGCCTCCGAGGCCGTGCTCATCTACGGCGTCGTCGCGTACCTCATCGCCCGCTACGCGCACGTCGCGCCGCGCACGCTGCGCCTCGTGCGCATCGGCGTCGTCCTCATCGTGCTGAACTCCGTGGTCACCTCGCTGCTGCTGGGCTGGCACTGGGCGAGCGACCTGCTGGGCGGCGTGCTCGCCGGGGCGCTGTGCCTGCGGCTCGTGATCCTCGGTGATCAGCGCTGGGGACGACGGGACGACGCCGACGCGCCGGATGCGCCGCAGGGCGCGCAGGAGTAGGTTCCCAGCACACGCGCGCCCCACGCCGGCGGCCTGAAGTCGGCAGCCTGACGCCGGCAGCCTGACGCCGGCAGCCCCATGTCGGCACCCTCGCGCGCCGAATCGAGGAGCCCGCGATGAACGGTCCCGACACGCAGCCCACCCGCACCGAGCAGTCCCTCACCGTGGACCTGATCCTCTCCCTCGACGGCTGCGCCGCGGGGAAGGGCTGGCCCGGATGGTGGGGGCTCGAGAGCCCCGAGTACCTCGACTGGCTCGCCCAGCAGCCCGACTCCCTCACCCTCATGGGCGCGAACACGTACCGGGTGATGGAGGAGATGTCCGAGCAGGCCCAGCAGATCGACGTCTCCGAGGACGAGAAGGCGAGCTTCGCCCAGCTCGCCGACGCCGACCAGATCGTCTTCTCCGCGACCCTCAGCGCGCCCCTCGCCTGGCCGGGTACGCGACTGATCAGCACCGACGCCGTCGAAGCGGTGCGGGAGCTCAAGCGCACGTCCGTCAAGCCCCTGGTCACCATGGGCAGCATCGACCTGGGCTGCTCCCTGCTGCGCGCCGGAGTCGTGGACCGCTTCCGGGTGGTCCTGTTCCCAGTCATCACCGGACGCACGGGGCTCGAGCGGATCTGGGAGCGGTACCAGGACGTGGCGCTCGACCTCGTCGAGGCGCGCACCTTCGAGGGCGGTCTGCAGCTCCTCGAGTACGTGCCCACGCCGCTCGACGCGCCGCCCGGCACCGCCTGGGAGCGCTGAGCCGGTCTCCGTCCCCGGGCCGCGCGGAACATCACCGCCGGCCGTGCCGCGATGACCGCCGCAGGATCGGACATTCCCCCGCGCAGGCGTCGGCGTAAGGTCTGGCGCATGTCCGGCCCCGCGAGGAGGGGCCGGAGACCTCACGGGCGGTCGGCGACCGGCACACGGCGCCCCGGTCCGCGACGTCCTGCGAAGGAGGCTCGAGGATGAGCAGCACAGCGGAGAGCAGCAGCACGGCGACGGGGCGCGCACTGCCGCCGGTCGTCGACATGGACACCTGGCAGGCCCGGCGCGACGAACTTCTGGTGCGGGAGAAGGCGCACACCCACGAGGGCGACGCGATCGCCGCGGCGCGTCGGCGCCTGCCGATGGTCGAGGTCGACGGGACCACGCCCGTGATCGGGGCCGACGGTCCGGTGCCCTTCCTCGACCTCTTCGAGGGCCGCGACCGGCTCGTCGTGTACCAGCACATGTGGCACGACGGCGCCCCGCACCAGGGACAGTGCGAGGGCTGCACGGTCTCCGCCTGGCACCTGCAGGACGCGACCTACCTGCACCAGAACGGCGTCTCCCTCGCCATCCTCACCGTGGGCGCGTGGGACGAGGTCGCCCCGTTCACCGAGTTCATGGGCTACGACACCGTGCCCTGGTACTCGGTGCGCGAGGCGCCCGCGCCGATCGGCGGCGACATGGGGTACGTCGCGAGCTTCGTGCGCGAGGGCGACCGCGTGTTCCTCACCTATCGGACGACGGGTCGCGGCGTCGAACGCGCGAACCCCACCATGGGGCTGCTCGACATGACGGTCTGGGGACGGCGCGAGGACTGGGAGGACAGCCCCGAGGGATGGCCCGGGCAGAACCCCGCGTGCTGGAGCTGGCGCAGCGACGAGAACGGCACCCCCACCTGGGGAGAGGACAGCCGTCCCACGCCGCAGTGGACCCGCCCCGGCGCCGGGCCGGTCACGACCCTCGGACGCCGCGGCGGGCACTGAGCACAGGGCTCGATCAGTCGACCTGCAGCTCGCCCATCGGGCCCCAGTCCTCCACGTCGACCTGCTGGGAGACGATCTGCGGGGTCGCGCTGAGGTACTGCGGGAAATCGCCCTGCATCTTCTTGAAGTGCGGGGAGTTCACGTGCGGTCCCGCGCCCTCATCGGTGAAGGCCTCGATGAGCACGTAGGTGTTCGGATCCTTCACGCTGCGGGACCACTCGAACCACTTGTTGCCCTCTTCGGCGAGGGTGGCCTCGGTGAACTCGCTCGCGATCTCGGGCCACTGATCGGCGAACTCGGGCTTCACCGGGAACTTGACGTTGATGAGGATCATGACGGTCCTTCCGCTCGATCGGGTGCGGGCCGGGGACGGTCCGCTCGCGTCCCAGCATGATGCCCGATCGGCCGACGCGGAACCGCGCTTCTTGCAGGGCGAGAAGCGCGGGTCCAGTCGGCGGCGTCGGGCGGTGACTCCCGGCCGGTCATCGTGCGCTCCCGGTATGACAGTGGCGAGCGGACCTGAGAGGATGGGCACGTGACGACGGTGTTCAACCAGAAGCGGGGCGATGAGGCCCCGGAAGGTCGGAGCGAAGCTCCGGAGCGACTGGGCGAGGACGCCTCGCTGGAC
This sequence comes from Brachybacterium sp. ACRRE, assembly GCF_022346485.1. Lineage (NCBI taxonomy): Bacteria > Bacillati > Actinomycetota > Actinomycetes > Micrococcales > Dermabacteraceae > Brachybacterium > Brachybacterium sp. ACRRE. Next base: position 13,598 of record NZ_JAKRMO010000030.1, read on the forward strand.
CCCCACGAGGACGCTCCCGCAGGTCAGATCCCCCGCGCGTTCGCCGTGCTCGAGGCCGTGGCGGCCGGCGGCAGCAGCACGGCACGCGCGATCGCAGATGCCACGGGCATCCCCCTGCCCACCGTGTACCGCCTCGCCCAGGAGCTCATCCGCGCCGGCTACCTGGTGCACCTGAAGGACGAGAAGCGCTTCGCGCTCGGCTACCAGCTGCACCGCCTCGCCGTCGGCCTCCACGAGGACCTCGGGATCCCGCGCGCCGTGCGCAACGAGGTCTGCGCGATGCACCGCGACCTCGGCATGGCCTCGTACCTCGCCATCCACCGCGGCACCGACTTCGTGGTGGTGTTCGTGGCCGATTCCCCGCAGGCCCCGCGCCTGAGCCCCATGGGCTTCGGATTCCACGAGAGCCCCCACGCGACGGCCTTCGGCAAGGTGGGGCTCGCGGCCCTCAGCATCGAGGAGCGCGACGACTACCTCGCCGGCCGCACCCTCCTCGCGCACACGGACCGCACCCTCACCGATCCCGTGGTCCTGCGCCGACAGCTCGACGAGATCTCCGAACGCGGCGTGGCCTGGGAGCACCAGGAGTTCCAGAGCGGCACCGACTGCCTGGCCGCGTCCTTCAAGGCCGACGACGGCATGCTCATCGGCACCGTCGCCGTCTCCGCGCCGGTCCGCGCCTACGAGGGCCGCACGCGCCACATCGAGGACCGCGTGCGCGCCTGCGCCTCGCGTGCGGGCCGCGCCTACCGCCTGGGTGGTCACCAGGGCTGAGGGCGGGCCCCCGCCGTCCGCACCCGAGGATCAGGGCCCGATGCACTCGCCCGTCGGCCCCCGTTCTCGCCCGACGAGAACGCCCGTGGCCCGGGGTCCCGCCGCCTTCCTAGTGTGTGTCTCGGATCACCGACGATCACCGGCGACGACGCCGGAGGAAGGACACGTCATGAGCACATCGGACTGCGGCGAAGCGGTCAACGACGTCGAGGGGACCGCGGAGGCCCATCGCACGCTCGTGGCCCTCATCAAGGCCGCCTTCCCCCACCAGAAGACGGTGCCCGACTCAGCGTACGAACGAGTCGCCGACACGGTCCTCTCCCAGGCCGAGGAGAGCGCCTGGCTGCGGGCGAAGGTCGCCCAGGGCCTGGACTCCCTGCAGGGCCTCGCCGACGGGCGCTTCCACGAGCTGCCCCAGGAGCAGGCCTACCTGATCCTGCTGCGCATCCAGCACACGACGTTCTTCGGCTTCATCCGCCAGACGGTCGTGGTGAACCTCTACGAGGACGAGGAGCTCTGGGAGGCCGTCGGCTACGAGGGGCCCTCGTTCGAGAAGGGCGGGTACATCGACCGCGGCTTCGACGACCTCGACTGGCTGCCCGACCCGCGCATCGAGGAGTACGACGGCGAGCCCCTGCAGGAGGTCGTCTCCGACCTGCCGACGGCGGCGTCCACCCGCAGCACGCGCGGTGCGGCCGTCCCCGCAGGACAGAGCAAGGCGCGCTCGACGCGCGTGGGATCCGGGAGGAAGAACTGATGACCAGCATCGACCACGACGCGAAGCCCGTCGTCATCGTCGGCTCCGGCGCCGGCGGCGGAACCCTCGCCTACGAGCTCACCAAGCAGGGCATCGAGTGCGTGCTCCTGGAGGCCGGACCCTACCTGCGCAACGAGGACTACATGAACCTCGAGTGGGAGGCCTTCAACCAGATGGCCTGGACCGACACCCGGACCACCTCGGGCTCCTGGCGGGTGGCGACGGACTTCCCGAACCTCCCCGCCTGGATCGTCAAGGCCGTCGGCGGCACCACCACCCACTGGTCGGGCGCGACCCCTCGCTTCAAGGCGCACGAGTTCTCGCCCCGCAGCACCTACGGCCGCATCGACGGCGCGAACCTGCTGGACTGGCCGATCACCCTCGAGGAGCTCGAGCCGTACTACACACGGGCCGAGGACGCGATCGGCTCCACCCACCGCGGCGGACGCAAGGCCCTGCCCGCGAACAACAACTACAAAGTGCTCGCGGCCGGAGCCGAGAAGCTCGGCATGAAGCACTACGCCACCGGCCCCTACGGCACCAACGCCGAGCCCTACGACGGCCGTCCCGCCTCCATCCAGGACGGCTTCAACTTCCAGGGCGACAAGAACCGCTCGAAGTGGTCGACGATGGTGCGGGAGATCCCGCGGGCCCTGGAGACCGGGAAGCTCGACCTGCGGCCCGACTCGCACGTCGCGCAGATCCTCCACGACCGCAGCGGACGCGTGGACGCGGTGCTCTACCTCGACTCCGAGGGCAAGCTGCACCGCCAGTGCGCCTCCGTGGTGTGCGTGGCGGGCAACTCGATCGAGACCCCGCGCCTGCTGCACATGAGCTCGTCCTCGATGTTCCCCGACGGACTCGCGAACTCCTCCGGGCAGGTGGGCCGCAACTACATGCGCCACCTCACCGGCAGCGTGTACGCGCAGTTCGACAAGCCCGTGCACATGTACCGCGGGGAGACCATGGCCGGGCTCGTCGCCGATCAGTCGGTGCACAACCCGGCCCGCGGCTTCGCGGGCGGCTACTACATCGAGACCATCTCCCTGGGGCCCGCCTTCATGGCGAGCTTCGTGGAGCCGGGCGCCTGGGGCCCGGAGTTCACCTCTCTGCTGGACGGGTACGAGAACACCGCCGGCTGCTGGATCGTGGGGGAGGACATGCCCCAGGAGTCCAACGCGATCACGCTGAACTCGACGGTCACCGATCAGCACGGCCTGCCGGTCGCGGACGTCCACTACGACGACCACGCCAACGACCTGGCCATGCGCGAGCACGCGTACTCCACGTCGCAGAAGCTCTACGACGCAGTGGGCGCGGTCTCCAGCCACCGCACCCCGCCCTATCCCTCGACGCACAACCTGGGCACCTGCCGCATGAGCGAGCGCCCCGAGGACGGCGTCGTGGACAAGTGGGGCAGGGCGCACGACGTGCCGAACCTGTTCATCTCCGACGGCTCGCAGTTCACGAGCGGCGCGGCGGCGAACCCGACGCTCACGATCGTCGCGCTCGCGATCCGCCAGGCCGAGTACCTCGCCGACGCCCTGAAGAAGGGCGAGGTCTGAGGGTGAGGCCACGTGAGCACGTGGCCACCTGGCCGCGTGGGCACGTGGCCACCGGGCCGCGTGGCCGATGAGAACGGTCGACGTGAGCCTCTGACCAGAGCGAGCGACGGGCCCGCGCCCCGGGAGGAATCCCGGGGCGCGGGCCCGTCGCTCGCTCTCCGTTCCCCGTGGCCGCTCGTCCGCGCCGAGATCACCGGCCCAGCATCAGCGGGACCAGGTAGGCGAGCGAGAACGCCTCGTAGAGGGCGCCGATCACGAGCAGGACGAGCGCCGGGAGCAGGAGCGTGCCGAGGGTGCGCAGCCCGCGCAGGTAGCCGTCGCGCCGGCGCTCGGCCCCGACGCTCGCAGGGCGCAGCCATGCCCTGCCCAGCACGAAGGCCCCCAGCATGACCAGCACGTAGGCCTGCACCTCGAGGAGCAGTGTCAGCGAGTGCGGGACGAGAGTCGTGCGCACGGTGGGGTCGACGGGGGCGAGGGAGGTGCCGATGGTCAGCGCGCGCACGGCGAAGATCGCGATGCCCGCGAAGGGCACGATGAGGGAGGGCACGGAGATCGAGGCGACGCCCACCGTCCCCACGTTGATCGCGAAGATGACCAGGGCGAACAGCAGGGGAGTGGCCATCAGCGAGCTCGCGAGGGCCGTCGATCCGTTGGAGTCCATGTCGGCCAGGCTCGCGGCGTTCAGCCCGGGGAAGAGCGCGCCGGCCGCCATGCCTGCGAGCACGAGGCCGTAGGCCAGGAGATTCAGCAGCAGGTAGGCGCGCCGGTGCTCCCGGATGATGTCGAGGACGGGGACGAAGGGGCTGTGCAGGGACCGCATGGTGCTTCCTCCTGGGGTGAGGGGGCCGGTTTCCGGCTCGGTCCCCTCACCCCAGACCATGTGGTCACCACAGGGTCAAGGAGGGGCCTGCGCCCCAGGAGAAGGCGTGCTCAGCTGAACTGGATGCCGCCGTCGACCAGGATCGTCTGGCCGGTGACGTAGTCCGAGTCCTCGCCGGAGAGGTAGGAGACCAGGCGCGCGATGTCGTCGGGCTCCGAGACGCGACCCAGATGGATGGTCTTCGCGTTCTCCGCGAGCGCCTCGCCGCGCTGCTGTCCGTTCTTCGCCGCGAGCTTCTCGTCGATGAGGTCCCACATGGCGGTGCCCACGATGCCGGGGCCGTAGGCGTTCACGGTGATGCCGTGCTCGGCCCACTCCATGGCCGCCGCCTGGGTGAGGCCGCGCACGGCCCACTTGGTCAGCGAGTAGGGGCCGAGGAAGGCGAACGGGCGGAAGGCCACGATCGAGGCGGCGCCGATGATCTTGCCGCCGTGGCCCTGGGCGACCATCTGCTTCGCGGCCTGGCGGTAGGAGTTGAAGACGCCCGTGATGTTCACGTCGAGGATCTTCTGGAAGTCCGCGGCGTCGTAGTCCAGGAGCTCCTTGACCTGCGCGATGCCGGCGTTGGCGACGAACACGTCGAGGTGTCCGCCGGCGGAGACCGCAGTCTGCACGAGCGCGGCCACCGAGTCCCCGTCGGAGACGTCCACGGTGGTGCCGGTCGCGGTGCCGCCGGCCTCGGTGATCGCGGCGACGGTCGCGTCGATGCCCTCCTGCATGCTCGGCAGGTCGGCGACGACGACGTGCAGGCCGTCGCGACCGAGGCGCTTCGCGATGCCTTCGCCGATGCCGCGGGCCGAGCCGGTCACGACGGCCACCTTCTGCCCGTCCGGTGCCTTCGCACGGGCCTTCTCCACGGTCGAGAGTTCCTGGGATCCGGTGCTGCTCATGGCGTCTCCTCATCGAGTCGTTCTCGGGGTCGGAGTCCGGAGGTCGGGCTCGGCGTGATCGGCCGGTCGACGGGCGGGCTCCTCGTGGCCTGCGACTCAGGTCACGCTCTCAGCAGACCAAGCGCGCGGACCGACCGGCAACGCGGGTTCTCGCGCCGCGAGAAGCGGACCAGAAGCGTGCGAGAAGCGTGCGAGAAGCGGGTGAGAAGCGAGCGAGAAGCGGGCGAGAAGCGGGCGCGAGGCGGGGAGAGAGGCGGTCGAGAAGCAGGCGAGACGCCGACTCCGACGGGCCGAGGGCCGACGGCCTACGTGCTGACGGCCTACGGGCCGGCGGGACTGTCAGGAGAGCAGCGGCACGACCCCGGGCCCCGCCATCGCGGGAACGCTCGCGAGCACCATCTCGTGCATCGCCGCGGCCGCCGCGCTCGCCTGCGCGTCACGGCGGAGTGCGAGGTTGACCGTCCGCTCGAGCGCCGGGCGGACCAGCCGGGCCGAGCGCAGGCCCGCCCGCCCGCGCACGACCATCGCGGGCACGACGGCGACGCCGATCCCGCGCTCGACGAAGCGCAGCACGGCGTCCATCTCCGCCCCCTCGACGGCGATCCGCGGGGTCAGGCCGTGGGCGGCGAAGGCCGCGTCGGTCGAGGCCCGCAGCTCGTAGGAGCGGTTGAAGGCGACCTGGGGGAGCGCGGCGAGCTCGGCGAGGGTGACCTCGTCCGGCAGCGTCGTCCCGTCGTGCAGGCGCTGCGCGCTCGCGACCACCACGAGCTCCTCGCGCAGCAGCGGGACCAGCCGCGCCTCGTCGGCCACGAGCCGGGCCCCGTCGGCCCCCGGGCGATCCTCGCGGGTCACGGTGAGGGCGAGATCGAGGTCGCCCGCCTCGAGGGCCTCGGCGAGGGTGTGGGCGCCGGCCTCGAGCACGTGCAGCTCGATCTCGGGATGGCGCGCGTGGAAGGCGGCGAGCACATCCGCCACGAGCGAGACGCACAGCGTGGGCGGGGCGCCGATGCGCACCAGCCCGCGGCGCAGGCCGGCGAGCTCGTCGAGGGTCCGACGGGCGGAGCGCTCATCGGCCAGGATCCGGCGGGCGATCGGCAGCAGCGCCTCGCCCGCCGCCGTGAGCGCGGCCCCGCCGCGGCCGCGGTCGAAGAGCGCCGCCCCGAGCTCCGCCTCGAGCCCCGCGATCTTCCGGGAGAACGAGGGCTGGGTGAGGAAGAGCTCCTCGGCAGCGCGCGTGAAGGTGCCCTGTCTCGCGGCGGCATCGAAGGCCTGCAGGTGATCGATCCTCATGGTGCCCACGGTATATGCGACTCACGTATCGAAGGCAGGTCAGAGTTGCATTAGCGCTATGGGAGCGGCGTCCGTAGCGTCGGCCGCATGAGCGATGACGCGACCACCCCCGAAGACCAGGCGCAGAGCGCGAACCCCACGGCACCTCCCACCCGACTGCTCTCGACCTCGGTCCTCGTGATCGGCACCGGCGGAGCCGGCCTGCGCGCCTCCATCGAGCTCGCCGAGCGCGGAGTCGAGGTCCTCGCCGTCGGCAAGCGGCGCACCCACGACGCGCACACGACGCTCGCCGCCGGCGGCATCAACGCGGCGCTGGGCACCATGGACCCCGAGGACTCCTGGCGCCAGCACGCCGCCGACACCCTGCGTGAGTCCTACTTCCTCGCCGACCCCGAGATCGTCGAGACCGTCACCCGCAGCGCCGCCCGCGGCATCGAGGACCTCGAGCGCTGGGGCATGCCCTTCGCCCGCGAGGCCGACGGCCGGCTCTCCCAGCGCTTCTTCGGCGCCCACACCTATCGCCGCACCTGCTACGCCGGCGACTACACGGGCCTCGAGATCCAGCGCACCCTCATGCGCCGCGCACGCGAGCTCGACGTGCCGATCATCGACACCGTCTACATCACCCGCCTGCTGGTCGCGGACGGCGCCGTGTTCGGCGCCTACGGCTTCGACATCGTCACCGGCCAGGAGGTGCAGATCGACGCCGACGCCGTGATCCTTGCGGCCGGCGGCCACACCCGCATCTGGCGGTACACCTCCTCGCGCCGCGACGAGAACACGGGCGACTCCTTCCGCCTCGCCGCGCTCGCCGGCGCCCGCATCCGCGACGCCGAGCTGGTCCAGTTCCATCCCTCCGGGCTGCTGTCCCCCGAGGACGCGGCGGGCACCCTCGTCTCCGAGGCGGCGCGCGGCGAGGGCGGCGTGCTGCGCAACGCGCGCGGCGAGCGCTTCATGGAGCGCTACGACCCGACGCGGAAGGAGCTCTCCACCCGCGACCGGGTAGCGCTCGCGAACTTCACCGAGATCGCCGAGGGCCGGGGCACGGAGAACGGCGGCGTGCTCCTGGACGTCTCGCACCTGCCGCGCGAGCAGATCCTCGAGCGGCTCCCGCGCGTCTACCGGACCCTCATCGACCTGCAGATGCTCGACATCACCACCACCCCCATCGAGGTCGCGCCCACCGCCCACTACTCGATGGGCGGGGTCTGGGTGCGCCCCGAGGACCACGGCACCGGGGTCGACGGGCTGTACGCGATCGGGGAGGCCTCCTCGGGACTGCACGGCGCGAATCGCCTGGGCGGGAACTCCCTCATCGAGCTGCTCGTCTACGGGAGGATCACCGGCGCCGAGGCCGCCCGGTACGCCCGGGCGCGCACGCGCATCGAGCGCGATCCGCGGGCCGTCGAGATCGCCCACGAGGAGATCCGCGCCTTCCTCACCGGCGACGGCATCGAGGTTCCGCGGCGCCTGCAGCGCGAGGTGCGCGACGTGATGAGCGCCCACGCGGGCGTGGTGCGCACCGAGGACGGGCTGCGCGAGGGCCTCGAGCGGATCCAGGAGCTCGAGACGCGGGCCCTCGAGGTCACCGCCCACCCCGACATCGCGGGCTTCGACGACCTCGCCCACGCCTTCGACCTGCTCGGCTCCCTGCTCGCCGCCCGTGCGACGCTCGAGTCCGCGATCGAGAGGCGCGAGACCCGCGGCTGCCACAACCGTGCGGACTTCCCGGAGCAGGATCCGCAGCTGCGCGGGAACATGGTGTGGAGCCCCGACAGCGGGGTGGTGTTCGAGCCGCTGCCCGAGGTGCCCGAGGATCTGCGCGATCTGGTCGAGGCTCCGGCCGACGACTCCTCGGAGGGCAAGCTCGTCGAGTGAGTCGAGATCCTCGCCGCCGCGGTCCGAGTCGCAGAGGGGCCCGTCACGGAACCATGCCGACGGCCCGTTCCACGGTGGAATCGATCAGGTGATCCTGGCGGGCAGGGGGGAGTCCGCGCAGGGCGCCGGAGGTCAGCAGCACGGAGAGTCCGTGGACGCTGGACCACAGGGCGACCGCGAGGTCGTCGACGGGTGCGCTCCCCGGTTCTCCGGCCGGCTGCTTCGCTTCCGCCTGCTCCTCGGCCGCCTGCGCCTCTGCCGGCTCGCCGGAGGCCTCGCGCACCAGGTCTCGCAGGAGGAGGAACGGGTCCGGCACCGGGTCCGTCCGGCGTGCGGCGGCACCGGCGTCCCGGGTCATCGAGGAGAGCATGCGGAAGCGGGAGGACTCGCGCAGCGCGAAGCGCACATAGGCGCGGCCGGCCGCGCGCAGGCGGTCGCGCGGGGGCGCGTCGCCCGCCAGCTCGTCGACCGCCCCCACGAGCGCGTGCTGGAGCGCTCCCAGCACCTCGTCCCCGACGGCCTCCATGAGCGCGTCCCTGCTCGCGAAGTGCCGGTACGCGGCGGACGGGGTGACCCCGGCGCGCCGCGCGGCCTCACGCAGGGTCACGGCGTCCGGGCCCTTCTCCCGCAGGAGCGCGAGCGACTCCTCCACGAGGGCGTCGTGGAGGCGGCCGTGGTGGTACGGGCGAGTGTTGACGTTGTTCACATCGGAAGTGTAGCGTCCGCGATGTGAACAACGTAGACATCATGGGGGTGCGGTGGTGGCAGTGCTGAGCGAGGCGACCGTCCTGGTGACGGGATTCGTGGGCTGCGCGGAGTTCTCCTCCGTGGCCTTCGTGCACCCGGTCGCACGGCGTCTGCCGCTCGAGAGCCGCGTGATCCTCGAGAAGGGACTGCTGCGCACGTTCGGGAGGGTGATGCCCGTGGGCATGACCCTTGCGCCGATCCTCGCCGGGCTGCTCGCGGCGCGCGAGGGCGGCGCCCTGCTCGTCGTCGCGAGCGCGGTGCTGGCCCTCGCCCTCCTCGTCACGATCCTGGGCAACGTGCCGGTCAACGTGCGCACGGGCAGGATCACGACGAGCACAGCCCCCGATGGCTTCGAGGCCATGCGCAGTCGCTGGGAGGTCCTGCAGGCGGTCCGCGGGAGCCTGCAGATCCTGGGATTCGTCCTCGTCGTGCTCGGGGTCGTCGGCCCGGCCTGACCCGCAGCCGCTGCGGTCCTCCGGCCGCGCTCAGGCGCCCCGCAGGTTCCGGCGCAGGATCTTGCCGCTCGAGGACTTCGGGATCGCGTCGATCATCACGACCTGCCGGACCTTCTTGTAGGGCGCGACGCGGCCCGCGACGAAGTCCATGACGTCCTGCTCCGTGAGCTCGGCGCCCTCCTGGAGGACGACGAAGGCCTTGGGGATCTCCTCGCCGGCCTCGTCCCGGCCGCCGACGACGGCGGCGTCGGCGATCTGCGGGTGGGCGAGCAGGGTCGCCTCGAGCTCGGCCGGCGCGACCTGGTAGCCCTTGTACTTGATGAGCTCCTTGAGGCGGTCGATGAGGGAGACCACGCCCTCCGCGCTCACGGTCGCGATGTCGCCGGTGTGCAGCCAGCCGTCCTCGTCGATCGTCAGCGACGTGGCCTGCTCGTTGTTGAGGTAGCCGACCATGACGTTGGGCCCCTTGCAGCACAGCTCCCCGGGCTCGCTCACGCCCGTGGCGGGCACCGGGATCTCCTCGCGCGTGGCCGGGTCCTGCAGCATGCACTCCATGTTCGGGACGGTGATCCCGACGCTGCTGAGCGGCAGGTCGTCCCTCCCGGCGGGGATCAGCTGCGAGACGGGGCTCATCTCGGTCATCCCGTAGCCCTGGCGCACCGAGCAGCCCAGGCGGCGGGCGACGGCGCCGCCGACCTCCCCGTCCAGCGGCGCGGCGCCGGAGAACACCGTGGTGACGGCCGAGAGGTCGAACTCGTCGACCAGCGGATGCTTGGCCAGGGCCACCGCGATCGGCGGGGCGATGAACACGAACGTGCAGCGCTGGTCCTGCACGATCCGCAGGAACTCCGGCAGGTCGAACCGCGGCATCGTCACCAGGGTCGCGCGCTGCAGGAGGGCGAGGTCCAGGAGCACCGTCATCCCGTAGATGTGGAAGAAGGGCAGCACGGCCAGGACGCGGTCCTCGGGCCCGACCCCCACGAGATCGGCCGACTGCGCGACGTTGGCGACGAGGTTGCGGTGGGTGAGCATCACGCCCTTGGGACGTCCCGTCGTGCCCGAGGAATAGGGGAGCACCGCGAGATGCGTCGACGGGTCCACGGACACCTCGGGAGCGGGGGCGCCCGAGGCGAGAAGGTCGGCGAGCGCCTCATGGCCCTCGGCGCCGTCGAGCACGATCACCCGCTCGGAGGCGATGCCCGCCGCTGCGGCGCCCTCCGTCGCGGCGGACAGCAGCGGGGAGACGGTCAGCAGCGTCCTCGCCCCCGAGTCCTCGAGCTGGGCGGCGACCTCATGGCCCGTGGCCAGGGCGTTCACCGTGGTCGCCGTGGCGCCGGCGCGCAGGATCCCGTGGAAGACGGCGACGAAGGCGGGCGAGTTCGGCGAGTGCAGGGCCACCACGTCCCCGACGCCGACGCCGCGCGCCGCGAGCGCGCCGGCGATCGCATCGACCTGGTCCCGCAGGGCGGCGTAGGTGGTCTCGGCCCCCGAGGCGCCGTCGACGACGGCGACCTTCTCGAGGTCCTCCGGGGAGAGAGAGGTGAACAGCAGGTCGTACAGCGTCAGATCGGGGATCTCGACGTCGGGGCGGGGGCTGCGGAACGGCATGGTGTCTCCTTCGACGACTCATCGCACGGACGGTGCGAGGAGTCTATGGGCGCACCCCTGCGCCCGGTGGGAGATCCCGGGGACGAGCCGCCGTCACGACCACTCGGAGGTGTGCTCCTTGAGCTGCCGGTAGGCGTCCATGACCTGGGGAGTGGGCTCCGCCGTGAGAGTGCGGCCGCCGGCGATCTCCCAGGCCGGCGGCTCCTGGTCGCCCGTGAGCGCCCACGCCGCCTGCCGGGCCGCGCCCAGCGCCACGTACTCGCCCTCCGGGGCGATCGTCACCTCGCGGCCGAAGACCGCCGGCGCGAGGCGGCGCACCGCCTCGTTCTGCGCGGCGCCGCCGATCAGCACGATCCGGCGCGCCCGGCCGCCCGGCAGCGAATCGCCCAGGAGGTCCTCGAGCGCCGAGATCCCGTCGGCCAGGGAGCACAGCAGACCCTCGACCGCGGCGCGGGCGATGTCCGCGCGCGTGGTCGCGGTCGACATGCCCTGGAGGGTGGCGCGGGCCGTCGGGCGGTTGGGCGTGCGCTCGCCGTCGAAGTACGGGAGCAGGGTGACGCCGCCTGCTCCGGGCTCCGAGGCCAGGGCCAGATCCGCGAGCCCCGCGAAGTCGACCTGCAACAGCTCGCGGGCGAAGTCGAGGATGCGGGCCGCATTGATCGTCGTGGCCATCGGCAGGAAGCGGCCCGTGGCGTCGGCGAATCCCGTGACGGTGCCCGAGGCGTCCGCGGGGCGAGCGTCGCTCACCATGGCGCACACCCCGGAGGTGCCGATCGAGACCGAGACGTCGCCGGGGCCGAGCGAGAGCCCGAGGGCGGCGGCCATGTTGTCGCCGGTGCCCGCGGCGATCGCCGCGCCGGAGGTGGTGCGGGCCATGACCTGCTGGGGCGCGGCCGGCAGCTCGGGGAGCGCGAGGTCGCGCCCGCCGGTCGCCAGGCGCAGGAGCTCATGGTCCCAGCCCTCCTCGCGGGTCGAGTAGTAGCCGGTCCCGGAGGCGTCCCCGCGGTCGGTGAAGAAGGCGTCGCCGCCCGCGGAGAGACGGCGGGAGACGAAGTCGTGCGGCAGGAGCACGCGCTCGGCCCGGTCCAGGGACGCGGGCTCGTTCTCGGCGACCCAGCGCAGCTTGGTCGCGGTGAGGGAGGCCACGGGCAGGGACCCGATGCGGTCGACGGTCGCGGCGGCGCCCCCGATGTCCTCGATCAGGGCGGCGGCCTGCGGGGCGGAGCGGGTGTCGTTCCACAGCAGCGCCGGGCGCACCACCTCGCCGGCCTCGTCGAGGAGCACCATGCCGTGCTGCTGGCCGCCCACGGAGACGGCGTCGGCCCTCTCGAGCAGCCCTTCGCAGGCCGTCTCGAGGGCGTCGATCCAGGCGCGGGGATCGACCTCCGTGCCTCCGGGATGGGGCGCGCGCTGCTCGGCGAGGACCTCGCCGCTCTCCGCGTCGACGAGGACGGCCTTGGTCGCCTGGGTCGAGGAATCGATGCCGAGCACGGCGGTGGGCATGGGGCCTCCAGGGAGCGCTGGTCGGGGAGCGGCACGCGGACGCGCCCCAGCTTACGGGGCGTGATGTCGCCCGCATCACGGCACGGACGGGGAACGCGTCGGCCGCGTGGAGCGTTCCTCCAGCAGACCCCCGCCGCGCCTCCAGGGGACGCCCATAGTGTGGCGGCGCGGGAACGCACCTCAGCCAGCACACCTCTCGAGGCCGACGAAGGAGAAGCCGTGGGACGCAGCGTCATGAACATCGTGAAGACAGCGCTGCTGTTCGGCGTGCTCTGGGGCGTCCTGCTCGCCGTCGGCTACATGCTGGGCGGGAACTTCATCTGGATCTTCGCGCTCATCGGCCTGGTCGGCACGTTCATCAGCTTCTGGAACTCCGACACCATCGCGATCCGCTCGATGCGCGCCCGCGAGGTGTCCGCGCAGGAGGCGCCCGGGCTCCACCGCATCGTGCGGGACCTCGCGGACCAGGCCGGGCAGCCCATGCCGCGCCTGTACATCTCACCCACCCAGCAGCCCAACGCCTTCGCGACCGGCCGCAGCCCGAAGCGCGCGGCCGTGTGCTGCACCGAGGGCATCCTGCAGCTGCTCGACGAGCGCGAGCTGCGCGGGGTGCTCGGCCACGAGCTCATGCACGTGTACAACCGCGACATCCTCACCAGCTCCGTCGCCGCGGGCGTCGCGGGTGTGATCACCTCGCTCGCGCAGATGGCGCTGTGGTTCGGCGGCGGGCGCGACCGCCAGGGCGGCGGCGGGATCATCGGCGCCCTGCTCGCGATGATCCTCGCGCCCCTCGCCGCGACCCTCATCCAGCTCGCGATCTCCCGCACGCGCGAGTACTCGGCGGACCACGACGGCGCCGAGCTCACCGGCGATCCGCTCGCCCTCGCCTCCGCGCTGCAGAAGATCTCCGGCGGCGTCGCCGCGCACCCGCTCCCGCAGGAGCAGGAGCTGCAGGACGCCGCGCACATGATGATCGCGAATCCCTTCCGCGGCGGGGGCATGGGCCAGCTGTTCTCGACCCACCCGCCCACGGAACAGCGCATCGCCCGCCTCCAGCGCCTCGCCCAGGAGATGGGCCGGGCCTGACGTGGAGTGCGGGCGTGCGGCACGCCCCGCTCTCACCCCTCGGGGACGGCCTCGCTCATCGCGCTGATCTGGAAGGTCGCGCCGGCCGGGTCGGCGACGGTCGCGATGCGGCCGAAGGGGGAGTCGACGGGACCGTCGAGCAGGCTCCCACCGAGCTCCTGCACCCGGGCGACGGCGGCGTCGGCCGCTTCGACGCCGAGGTAGATCCGCCAGCCGGTCGCCTCCTTCGGCATCACGCCCGTGGCGTCGCAGATGCCCCAGCCGTTCTTCCCCTCCGGGCCGTTGGTGACGTACCGGAAGGCATCGTCGTCCATCGACTCGCTCATCGGGACGAGGTCCGCGTCGACCACGCTGCGATAGAACGCGCAGGCGCCGTCGAAGTCGTGCGTCATCAGCTCGGACCAGACGGGCGAGCCCGGCGAGCCGGTGAAGTCGAAGCCCTCGAGCGTGCCCGCCTGCCAGAGGCCGACGCCCGCCTCCGTCGAGTCGAGGACCACGGCCATGCTGCCCTGGTCGCCCACGGGGTGGGGGCCGGAGACGATGATCCCGCCGTTCTCGGTGACGCGGCGGGCGCGGGCGTCGATGTCGTCGACGAGGAGGTACACGCTCCATGCCGCGGGCAGCGGGTCGCCCGCCGGGCAGGTCATACCCGTGACGTCCATGAGCCCGCCGACGAGAGCGCCGTCGTTGCGGATCAGGTGGTAGTGGTTGAAGTCCTCGCCCATGTCCTCGAACTCCCAGCCGAACAGGCCGGAGTAGAACGCGATGGCGGCCGGGACGTCGTGGACGCTGACGTCGAGCCAGGTGGTGCTTCCGATGCTGCGGGTCATGGTCTGCTCCTTCGTCCGAGTGGCAGGGGACGGGGCCGTTCCCTGCGCGAGCGCCCTGCCGGGGCGATCGGTGCGCTCACCACGCTAGATGCCCGCGAGCGGCGCGGTATGTCCGTTCCTGCGCGGTGCCGGTATCGTCCGGGCCATGGCCGACTGGTTCCGCAGCACCACATGGACGCCCGAGGATGCCGAGCAGTTCGAGCTGCGACTGGGCAGGGCCAGGCCCCACAACCGCGCCCAGTACCTGCGGATCCAGGGGGTGCATCTCGAGCGGGAGGGCCTGCGGACGCCTGCTCGCGAGCTCTGGCGGCGGGCCCTCGCACAGGGCGAGCCGGGCTCGCAGCGATCGGCGGCGATGGAGCACCTCGCAGGCTCCCTGCACGAGGACGATCCCGAGGAGGCCGAGCGCCTGCTGCGCGCGCTCCTCGAGGAGAATCCGCCTCTGCAGGGCACCAGCCAGCTCGCGCACGTGGAGCTCGCGGACCTGCTCGCCCAGCGCGGCACGCGCGCGGCGCTGCGTGAGGCGCGCTCCCTTCTGCGCGCCTCCGAGAGCCTGGGGTCCAGCGTGCCGATCCAGGACTTCCGGCGCGAGCTCGTGCGCGCCCGGGTCCATCACGCCGGGGGTCAGCGGCATCGCGCCGCGCAGGCGGCTCGCAGCGCGCTCGCGGCCGCCGGGCGGGAGACTCCTGCGGCGTCCGCGCCGGGCCTGGCGGTCCAGGACCTCGCTCCGGAGCTCGAGGCGTGGCTGCGGTCGGTCGCGGAGACCGGCTGCTCCGCCGGGCGGGAGGCCGACGAGCGAGCGCGCCGCGTCCCGTGGCGCCGGGGCTGACCGGCCGCGCGCTCACGAGCGGCGCAGCGAGGGCAGTGCGGAGAGCAGCGGGACCGGGCTCGACCCGTCCTGCGGGCCGAACCGCAGCGTGACGGCGCCCGCCGCCAGGAGCGGCGCCGGGTGCACGGCGACGACGGGGGCTGCGGGCACCAGCTGCTCCTCGACGCTCGCGTGCGCCGGCACCGCGAAGCCGAGCAGGAACGGTGCGCCCGCGCAGAGGGGCAGGCGCGCAGCGAGTCGTCCGCGCAGCAGCATCCCGGCGCGCGGGAGCCCGATCGGCGCGGGATGCGGATACCAGCCCACCCACACCGAGGGATCCCCGCGCGGGCTGAAGCCCACCGGCAGGTCGAGCCCGACATCGATCGCGCCCGCGCCGTCGCCCGTGATCGCGAAGGGACGCACCGGACGGCCGGCGACCTGGTCCGCGAGGCGCCGCAGCGATGCGGGCGGCAGGCCGACGCCCGCCCGGAAGCGCCGGGAGAAGCTCGAGAGGGAGTCGAAGCCGACCTCCGTGGCGACGTCGACCACGGGGAGCGCCTCGTCGGCCAGGAGCATGCGCTTGGCCGCGTCGATCCGCAGCGCGGTGAGGTAGCGGCCGGGGGAGACGCGGTAGCGCGTCGTGAACAGCCGCGAGAAGTGGAAGGGGCTGTAGCCGGCCTGCTCGGCGAGATCCTCGACGCCGAGCTCCGCCGAGCGGCCGCGCGCCAGCTCGAGCACGGAGGCCCAGCGGGCCGCCGTGCGCGCATCGTCGGCCGGAGCCGGAGCCGGAGCCGAAGTCTGGGCAGAGGCCGCCGGAGCCGGGGCGGAGCCGGCACTCGGGGGCGTGATCGCGGTCACGCCGGAGAGTATACGAAGGGGCCCCGACATCGACCCGTGGGTCGATACCGGGGCCCCGACGGGAGCGCCGCGTCAGTAGCCGATCGAGCGCAGGTACTCGCGGGAGTCGCGGATCGCGTCGATCGGGTCGCGGCCGTAGGTGTCGTCCTGCTCGATGAGGAAGTACTCGGCACCGGCCTTCTCGGCGGCGGGCAGGAGATCGGGCCAGTTCATGTTGCCCTGGCCCACCTCCGCGAACTGAGCGAGGTTCAGGAAGTGCTCCTGGAACTCCTTCATCGAGATCTTGTCCGTGGAGAACTGCTCGTACAGCTCCTTGCTCAGCGGCGCGATGCGGAAGTCCTTGACGTGGATCAGCTTGCAGGCGCCGGAGTAGGCCTCGAGCATGTCCAGCGGGGCCATGCCGCCGCGCTGGACCCAGTGCAGATCCACCTCGAACAGCAGGGACGGCGCGACCCGGCGCACGATGTCGAAGATGCGCTCGCCGTCGAACTGGATGAGGTCCACGTGGTGGTTGTGGTAGCACAGCGTGACGCCCTGCTCCGCGAGGCGGGCCGCGTAGGGCTCGACCTCGGCCGCCCACGCCTCGCAGGCCTCCTTCGAGACCATCGCGGAGAACGGCATCATGCCGATGCGCAGGAAGCGCGAGCCCGTGCGCCTGCACGCCTCCACGGCGCGGTCGAACTCGGTCTCCAGGGCGAAGCCGTTGCCGCCGGGGGCGATCGAGGCGCTCATGGCGGCGGTCTCGACGCCGAAGTCCTCCTTGCCGCGCACGAGGTCGTCGATGAGCTGGTCGGTCATCTCGACCTGGGACACCTCGACGGCGTCGATGTCGAGGTCGCGCACGCTGCGCAGCACCTCGTACATCCCCTTCTCGTTGATCTGGTCCTTGAGCATCATCAGCTGCAGTCCGAGGACGGGCATGGTGGTCTTCTCCTTCGAAATCCGGTGGTGGTGGGCGCGGGACGCCGGAGGCTCCGCGGGGGAGGGACCCGGACACCGCGACCAGCGCGGGCGCCCGGGTCCGGGGCTCAGGAGCGCGTGGGGAACTGGCCCTCGGCCTCGATGCGCTTGTTGATCTCGGTGAGGTACTCGTCGGCCGGGTACTCCACGAGGTCGATCTCGCGGCCGGTCCAGGCCGAGAGCTGCATGCCGGAGGCGAGGCGGACGCCGTTGATGCCCTCGGCCCCGTCGGCGATCAGGGGGGTGCCGTCGTTGATGTGGGCCGCGAAGTTGGTCAGGACGCTGATGTGCTGCTGGCCCCAGGCCGATTCGTACTCCTTGACCTCGGTCTCGTAGAGGTCGGCGGTGTCGATCTTGCCCATGAACAGCTTGCCCACGTCCTCGGCGGACATGCCGTCGGACAGCGAGCGCTCGTCCTGCTTCAGGCGGGTGATCGTCACCTTCTTGGAGGCGTCCACGACGATCTTCCCCTTGTCGAACAGCATCTCGAGGCGGTCGGTGCCGATGATGTCGTTCGTCGAGGTGATGAAGCTGCCGGTGGCCCCGTCGCCGAAGTCGACGACGGCGTTGACCTCGTCCTCGGTGGCGATGTCGCGCTGGAAGCCGAAGGCGAGCTTCGCGAACACCTTCTGCGGGACGCCGCAGAGCCACTGCCAGAGGTCCAGCTGGTGGGGGGCCTGGTTCACGAGGACGCCGCCGCCCTCGCCGCCCCAGGTGGCGCGCCATGCGGACTGGTCGTAGTAGGCCTGGGGGCGCCACCAGGTGGTGATGATCCACGAGGTGTGGCGCAGCCGCCCGAGCTCCCCGGAGCCGATGAGGTCCTTGAGGTCGGTGTACACGGGGTTGGTGCGCTGGTTGAACATGATCGCGAAGGTGGTCTCGGGGTGAGCGGCGGCGAAGGCGTTCATCTCCTCGACCTGCTTCGTGTACACGCCGGCCGGCTTCTCCGTGAGCGTGTGGATGCCCTTGCCGATCGCGGTAATCGTCATCTCGGGGTGCAGGTAGTGGGGGACCGTGGTGACCACCGCGTCGACATCGCCCGAGTCGAGCATCGCGACGTAGTCGTCGTAGAACGGCACTCCCGCGTGCTTCTGCGCGGCGAGGTCCTTCTTGGCCGGGTCCGTGTCGGCGATCGCGCCGAGGGTCATGCCCTCAATCCTCCCGTCGGCCAGGAGCCCGGCGTACATGCCGCCCTGGGCCCCGAGTCCGATGATGCCGAGCCGTACGTTCTTCTCCGACATGGTGTCTCCTGTCTGCGATGGGTGACTGTCTGCGGTGGGTGACGGGTGGCCCGCGATGCGGGCCGGATGGGGCGGGCCGGCTCCTCGAGCTCCCCGCGTCGATGGAGTCGGCGGCCCCTCGCGAGGAGCCGCCGACGGTCGGATCAGGCCTGCGTCCCCTCGGCCTCGTGCTTGGCCTCCAGGGCGGCCACGTTCTCGTGCACACGCTTCTTCGACAGCGGGTACCAGAAGGCGAAGACGAGGGCGGTGGCCGCGAAGAGCAGGCCTGGCAGGAGGGTGGTCAGGCTGTAGACGCCGCCCAGCACGCCCTCGGTCTGCTGGACGCCTCCCTCCTTGTAGCCGATCCAGGCCAGGGCCCAGCCGGCGAGTCCTCCGGCGAAGGCCTGGCCGAGCTTACGGGCCCACGAGTAGATCGAGTACACGGTCGCGTCGTTCCGCTCGCCGGTGCGGATCTCCTGGAAGTCGATCACGTCGGTGATGAACGCCCAGATCAGCAGGTTGATGCAGCCGATGCCGAGCATCATCAGCATGTAGCCGATCATGAAGACGATCGGGCTGTCGGTGCGGATCACGCACAGGATCAGAGCGGCGACGAAGGCGAGTCCCATGCCGAAGATGCCGAACTCCTTCTTGCCGAACCGCTTGCCCAGCGCGGTCGCGAAGGGGACGAGCAGCAGGGTCGGGAGCAGGCCCACGAGGTTCACGAGCGAGAGCAGCGAGCCGTGGTTGTAGACGTCGTTGTAGACGTACGGCAGCAGCGCCATCAGGGACATCTGGCCGATGAGCATCAGCAGCGCGCCCACGACGATGCCGGTCAGCGCGCGGTTCGTGAGGAGCGTGCCCATCACGGCCCCGAAGCCCATGCGCTCGGCCTTGGGCCTCGGCGGGGTCTCGATGCGCTCCTCGACGTTGACGTAGCAGAGCACGTAGCAGACGACCGCGAGGATCGCGCAGGCCAGCGCCGCGAGCATCATGCGGGTGCCGGAGAGCTCGGAGCGGCCGTCGATCTGCACGTAGACGACCAGGGGGAGCACCACGGAGACCGCGAGGTTCGCGAGGGTGCCGCCGAGCGAGCGGAACACTGACAGCGACGAGCGCTCTCCCACCTTGTTCGAGATGACCGAGGCCATCGAGCCGTAGGGGATGTTGATCAGCGTGTAGAAGACCGAGCCCCACAGCATGTAGGTGACGATCATCCAGGCGAGGCGCGCCCCGTAGGCGCCGTCCTGCAGGAACGGGCTGAACATCAGCACGGCCATCACAGCCACGGGGATCATGATCCGCAGGAGCCAGGGCTTGAAGCGGCCCGACCGGCCGGGCCTCAGCACGTCGATCAGGCGTCCCGCGCCCACGTCGGTGAAGGCGTCGACGATGCGGGCGGCGAACAGCAGGGTGCCCACGTGGGCCGGGTTGATGCCCATGACGTTCGTGTAGAAGATCAGGAAGAACGAGGACTGCAGCAGGAACGTGAAGTCGTTCCCGAAGTCGCCGAACATGTACCCGAACTTGTCGCGCCATCCGAAGGGGCGAACCCGGTGGGGTGTCGGGGCCGACGCGATGTCGGGAGCCTGGATCGTGCTCATGTGCATCTCCGTGTCTCATCCTTGAGAGGCAGAAGGGGGAGGGAGCACGCGTGACGTCGATGCTCACTGCTTCGCCGTGGTGATCGGCGGGGACCGGGGTCCGCTGCGCCTGCCCTCCGATTGTGGACGGCTCGGCACGCGCGGCAACCTTGTTGCCGCGCTTTGCTCCGATACCCGGGAGGCTCGGCGGCCGGGAGACACGGCGGCCGGGAGACGTGACAGCCGAGAGACGTGAAGCCCGGGAGACGCGGAGCGCCGGCGGAGGATGCCCTGGAGCATCCGCCGCCGGCGCGTCGGAGAGGTGTCGGGGGACCCGACGTCAGAGGTTGATGGTCACGTCCGCGTCCTTGCGCAGGTCCTGGGCGATCTTCGTGGCCGCTTCGCCCTCCTGTTGGGTCTTCGCCTGCTGGGCGAGCTGGTCCTTGACGTCCTTGTAGGCGGGCACCTGCGTGGAGCCCCCGCCGTCGCTCGCGCCGGAGGAGCCGCCGGACTGGCTCTGGGCCTGGCCGGCCTGCTCGTACTGCTTCTTCAGCTGCGCGTACTGCTGCTTGAGCTCCTTCTCGCTGGGATCGGAGATCTTCGCCTTCTTGTCGATGTACGCGGTCAGCTCGAACTGGGAGGCGGCGTCCTGGCGGACCTGCTTCTCGCTCGAGCCCTGCTGCTCGAGAGCCTTGACGACCTCGTCGCCGGACTTCATGCCGTTCTGCTGGGCGATGGTGTCCAGGGTCTTGTCGATGTCGTCGTCCCCGGCCTTGATGCCGGCCTTGTCGGCGGCCTGGGTGAGCAGCTGGTTGTCCACCAGCTGGTCCGCGACCTGCTTCTTGAGCGAGTCCTCGTCGGGCGCCTGCCCGCCGGACTGCTGCGACATGGTGGCCTGCTGGTACTGGGACTCGTAGGCCTGGCTGAACTCGTCCTTGCTGATCTTCGTGCCGTTGACCTCGGCGACGGGATCGGGGACGCCGGAGAGGTCGGGCTTGCCCTGCTCTCCCTGCTGGGACTGCAGACCCTGCTGGCCTCCGTCGCTCGCGGACTGCTGGGAGCCCTGCTGCTGACCGGAGCCGGACTGGTCGGCCCCCTGCCCGCCGCCGCATGCGGCGAGGGCGAGGACGGCGGTGAGGGAGACGGCGCCGAGCGCGCGTCGGGCGGTGGTCCTGATGGTGGTCATGGATCCTCCTGGGGTGGACGGCTCGGGCGACGGTACAGGTCGAACCCTGGTGCCGTGTTCGTGGAGTGTTCAGTGCCCGCCCAGCCCCGGATGGGAGGGGCCGACGGCGGGTCGACGCCGAACGGGAGTCGGGCTGGGGTCGGGAGCGCGGGGCGCCCGGACTGCGGGGCGCCGGGACTGCGGGGAACGCAGAAGACCGCGGCGGCGAGGCACGAGTGCTTCGCCGCCGCGGTCTTCGGATCCGCGGAGTGCGGGAGGGACTCCCGAGTCCGGATCAGTACAGGTTCAGGAACGCCTGCAGGGTCTTGACGCTGCCCGAGTCCAGCTGGTCGCCGCCGTTCTGGGTGGCGCCGACCTGGTGCTCGATGCCCTTGACGGTCGCCGAGCCGAGCTCGCCGTCCTGGGTGTTGCCGGTCCAGGCCTGGACGGCCTTGACGGTCTGCGCGTCCATCTTGCCGGTCTGGTCGATGTTCAGCCAGTCCTGAAGAGCCGAGACGGTCTTCGGGCCCATCTTGCCGTCGACGTCCAGGGTGCCCGCCACGGAGATGCCGGGGGCCGAGGAGTTCGAGGAGGACTGCGAGGTGCTCTTCTTCGCGGTCTCCTTGGTGAAGCCGTTCTCGGTGCAGTTGTTCGCGATGCCGTCGCCGTCGCAGCTCCAGTCGCCCTGCTTCTCGCTGGACTTCTTGGTGCCGGAGGTGGACTGCGAGGTGCTCTGCTTCTTCTCGGTCTTCTTGGTGAAGCCGTTCTCGGTGCAGTTGTTGGCGATGCCGTCGCCGTCGCAGCTCCAGTCGCCCTGGGGCTTGCTGGACTGCTTCGAGCTGGTGCTCTTGGAGGAGCTCGAGGACGAGGAGTTCGAGGAGGAGCTCTTGTGGCTCGAGCTCGAGGAGCCGCCGCTGGGGATGGAGGCGTTGGAGTCGCCCGAGCCGGAGAGGCCCTTGCCGCAGACGGGCCATGCGCCCTTGCCCTGGCCGGCGAGCACGCGCTCGGCGACGGCCTTCTGCTGCGCCTTGGAGGCGTTCTGCGGGCTGCCGGTGCCGCCGTACGCCTTCCAGGTGGAGTCGGTGAACTGCAGTCCGCCCTTGAAGCCGTTGCCGGTGTTGGTGGACCAGTTGCCGCCGGACTCGCACTGAGCGACGGTGTCCCACTGGTCGGCGTGGGCGTCGGTGCTGGTGGTCGCCATCATGCCGGTGGCGACGAGGGCGCCGCCGGCGATCGCGATGGCGCCGCGGCGGAGGTATGCGTTGAGCGTCGAGGTGCTCTCATGGGTCGACATGGGAGATGGCTCCTTCGAGAGTCGTCGATAAGGGGGAAGTCCTGGAGCAGTTGCCGTACCGCCGGGGGTGCAAGCGAACCGGGGTGCATCTGCGTCGGCCACCGTACGGGCGGGGCGGGGGCGCGCCTCAAGGCTGGTGAAGAAGAGTTGGCAGAGCTTTGACCTTGAATGCTCGGTGGCTCACACGACACGCCGTTACCTGCGCGTGACCTGAATGTTGGAGGAACGAAGTCTGGTCGTCGCGCCAAGGATCCGGGGGCCAGCAGGTGACGTGGCCCGCTCCTCGTGGTGTCGACGCAGGTCATGCCCGTAAAGAATCGCCGCTTCAGGTAAAAGTGCATGGTGCGGCCGCGTGGGGGCCATGGTGCGGCCGCGCGCGAGTCCGGGCGAGCTCCCGCCACGCGGGCAGGACGCGCGGAGCACGGCCGTGCCGCGCTAGGGTGTCGGCTCCTCCCTCTCCGGCGCGGATCCTGTGCGGTCCGGACCGGGCCCGCTCGGCATCGCCGCCGCGCACCTCCTCACGGTGGCGCGATGCCCCCGTCCCAGGAGTCCCATGCCCCCCGAAGAACCACCGAACGACCATCCGCCGGCATCGCCACCGGCACCGGATCCGGCCCCGCCGCGCCGGACGGCCCTGAAGGCGCTGGGCGGCATCGTCGCCGCGGGCGCCATCGGCACCGCCACGTACGGGTCGATCGCCTCCGCCTCCGGCGGCGAGGACCTGCGCTCCTCCCTCACGATCATCGCCCCCGCCGCCGCCGGCGGCGGGTGGGACACTGCGGCGCGCTCGATGCAGCAGGCGCAGCGCGCCGGGGGCATCGTGAACAACACGCAGGTCGTGAACATCCCCGGCGCGGGCGGCACGATCGCACTGTCCAGCCTCGCCAGCCAGCGCGGTCACGCCGAGACCCTCATGATCGGCGGCACCGGCCTGCTCGCGGCGACCATCCAGTACGGGTCCTCGACCACCCTCGAGGACGTCACGAACCTCGGCGTGGTCGTCGAGGAGAACGACGTGATCGTGGTGCCCGGCGATTCCGAGTTCGAGAGCCTCGACGACCTCGTCGAGGCATGGACGAACGACGTGGGCGGCATCCCGTGGACGGGCGGCGGCTCCTTCGACCAGCTCGTGGTCACCCAGCTCGCCGTCGCCGCCGGCGTCACGGGCTCCGACGTCAACTACATCTCCTCCGACGGCGGGGGAGAGGCCACCCAGGCCCTGCTGAACGGCACCGCGAAGGCCGCCTCGAGCGGCTACCCCGACTCCGTGGACATGATCGAGTCCGGGAGGCTGAAGGCCCTCGCCATCGTCGCCGAGAAGCCGATCGACGGCATCGACCTGCCCACCACCGTGGACCTCGGCTACGACGTCACCCTCACCAACTGGCGCTCCATGCACGCCCCGGCGGGGATCAGCGAGGACGAGATCTCCCAGCTGCTGGCGATCATCGAGGAGACGATCGCGACGCCGGACTGGAAGGAATCGGTCCGCCACTACCACTGGGCGGAGAACATCGTGGACCGCGACGAGGTCCAGCACTACCTGGACGAGCAGGCCAAGCTGATCCGCTCGCTGTACGAGGAGCTCGGCGTATGACCACCGCACCGCAGACCCCTGACACCCCGTCGGCCGACGGGTCGGCCCTCGACCCCGACGCCTCGTCGGCCGAGCCGGAGACCGGTCTCCTCGCCGAGCTGTCCGTCCCCATCGTCATGGCCGCCTTCGCGATCTACCTGTTCGTGGGCCTCGTGACCATGAAGCTCCCCGAGGGGACCTCGTTCCCCGGTCCGCGCTTCGTCCCCGAGATCCTCGCCGCGGGCATCGCGGCGCTCGTGATCGTGCAGGTCATCAGCGTCGTGCGCCGCCACAGCCCGCTCGCGCCCGATCGCACCCGCCCCGCCGGGCGCGACGAGACCGAGGGCATCGCGGGCACCGTCACGCGTCGCCTCGGCATCGCGTGGGGCCCCTTCGCCTGGGCGGTGGGCGGATTCGCCGTGTTCGCGGTGACCCTTCCCTACCTCGGCTGGATCCTCGGCGGCGGACTGCTGTTCTGGTGCGTCTCGCGGTCCTTCGGGTCCCGCCGCCCGCTCATGGACGTGGTGGTCGCGCTCGCGGTCTCCTCCGTCGCCTACATCTGCTTCGACATGGCGCTCGGGCTCGCGCTGCCCTCGGGCCTGCTGGGAGGGGGATTCTGAGATGGATTCGATCAGCATGCTGCTGGGAGGGCTCGGCGACGCGCTCACCCTGACGAACCTGCTGTGGGTGCTCATCGGGTGCCTGCTGGGCACCGCGGTGGGCGTCATGCCCGGACTGGGGTCCTCGATGGCGGTCGCGCTGCTGCTGCCCGTCACCTTCGCCCTGGATCCGACGGCGGCGTTCATCATGTTCTCCGGCATCTACTTCGGCGGTCTCTTCGGGGACTCGACGATGGCGATCCTCATGAACACCCCGGGCCAGGCGTCCGCGATCGCCTCGACCTTCGAGGGCCACGCGATGGCCCGCGCGGGACGTGCGCCGCAGGCCCTCGCGACCGCCGCGATCGGTGCCTTCGTGGGCGGCATGGCGGCATCGGTGCTCGTGGTGTTCTTCGCGCCATGGCTCGCGGCCTTCTCCACGAGCTTCGGACCCGCGGAGTTCTTCGCGCTCGCCGTGTTCGCCTTCTTCGCGACCAGCTCGGTGCTCGCCGACTCCGCGGTCAAGGGCCTGCTGGCCCTGCTGCTGGGCATCGGCATCTCGGTGATCGGCATCGACGGCGTCAGCGGCGCTCCGCGCTTCACCGCGGGCTCGCCGCTGCTGTTCGACGGGATCTCCCTGGTCACCGTCACGGTGGGGATGCTCGCGCTCGCCGAGGTCATCTACGTGGCCTGCCGCGAGCGCTTCGACCCCACGCGCGCACCGATGAAGGCCTCCGGCCGTCCGTGGCTCAACCGTGCAGAGCTCAAGGAGGCGGCCCCCGCCTGGGCGCGCGGCACCATCATCGGTCTGCCCTTCGGCGTGGTCCCCGCCGGCGGGTCCGAGCTGCCCACCTTCCTCGCCTTCGGCCTCGAGCGCCGCCTGGACGCGCGGCGCAGGAACCCGCGCTTCGGCAAGGGCGCGATCCGGGGCCTGGCCGCACCGGAGGCCGCGGGCAACGCGACCACCGGCATGGCGATGGGCGCTCTGCTGGCCCTCGGTCTGCCGGTCTCCGCGACCGCCGCGATGATGCTCGCCGCCTTCCGCCAGTACGGGCTGCAGCCCGGTCCGCTGCTGTTCGACCGCTCCGCGGATCTGGTCTGGACGCTGCTGGCGAGCTTCTTCCTCGCGATGATCGTGCTACTGGTGATCAACATGCCCTTCGCCCAGCTCTGGGCGAAGCTGCTGCTGATCCCCAAGCCGTACCTGTACGCGGGCATCGCGATGTTCTGCGGGCTGGGCATCTACGCGACCAGCCCGTCGGTCGCCGATCTGCTGATCCTGCTGGTGATCGGGCTCATCGGCTTCCTGATGCGGCTGGCCGACTACCCGCTGGCCCCGCTGATCATCGGCATGGTGCTCGGACCGCTCGCGGAGACCAATCTGCGCGATGCGCTCATGAGCTCGGATGGGAACGCCCTCGCGCTCCTGGACGGGCCCATCGTCTGGCTCATCTACGCGCTGCTGCTGGGGGCGATCGTGCTGACGGTCATCTCCGCGGTGCGGCGCAGCGCGGCGGCCAGGCGGGCCGCGCGGGGCGCGCCGACGGACGTCATCGTCTGAGCGGTGGACGGCTGCGCTCCCTCGGCCGAGCGGCGCGGACGGAGCGCGAGGACGTGAGGGGCACTGGCAGGGTCTGGCACCCTGCCGGTGCCCCCGTAGTCTTCGAGCATGGATCCGATCACCGAGCTGCGGGAGTTCCTCGCCTCGCGCCGTGCCCGCGTGCGCCCCGAGGACGCGGGCCTGCCCGCCTTCGGCAGCCACCGCCGGGTCGAGGGGCTGCGCCGCGAGGAGGTCGCCCTGCTCGCGGGGATCAGCGTCGAGTACTACACCCGCATGGAGCGCGGGCGCGTCGGGTCCGTCTCCGAAGAGGTCCTGCGCGGCATCGCCCGCGCCCTGCTGCTCGACGACATCGAGTCCGAGCACCTGGGGCGGCTGGTGCGGGCCGCGGGTGCGCGCCGCGGGCCCGCGGCCCGCTCCCCGAGACCGGTCGGCGCTGCCCCTTCGGGGGTCTCGGACACCGTCCACCGGATGCTCGACATGCTTCCTGCGCCCGCCTTCGTGCGCAACGGCCGCTTCGACGTGCTCGCCGCGAACGCGATGGGCAGGGCGCTGTACAGCCCGGTGATCGAGTCGATGAGCGAGCCGAACACGGCGCGCTTCGCCTTCCTGGTGCCCTCCGCCCAGCAGTTCTTCGTCGACTTCCCCGGCGCACAGCGCGACGTGGTCGCCTTCCTGCACGCGGAGGCCGGTCGCGACCCCTTCAGCAAGGACCTCCAGGATCTCGTCGGCGAGCTCTCCACGCGCTCCGACCGCTTCCGCGAGCTGTGGGCCGAGCAGGACGTGAAGCTCCACCGCGCAGGCACGAAGCATCTGCGCCACCTGCTCGTGGGGGAGATGGTGCTGGACTACGAGGCCTTCGAGATCTCCGCCAGCCCGGGCCTGCGGCTGAACGTGTACACGGCCGCACCCGGCTCGAGCGCGGCCGACGCGCTCGCCGTGCTCGGCAGCTGGGCGGCGAGCACTGCGGACGGGGCCGACGGGGCCGACGGACGGGACGCGGCCTCGGACGAGGATCCGAGCGCAGACGCCTCGCCCCGGAGCCTCCGCCGCGAGTCCTGACGGCTGGGTCCTGACGGCCGGGTCCTGACGGCCAGGTCCCGACCGATGGTGGGTCGCGACCTCAGACCGGCTCGGTGAAGGCGACGGGCGTGCCCGTCGCCCGCGCATGCGCGATCTCCCGGCGCGTGGACTCGCCGAGGTACCCGTCGGGGTTCACCACGAGGACACGATCGGCGAGGTCGATCTTGCGCAGATGCAGGACACCGAGGGCGGCCTTCTGCTCAGCGCCGATCTCCCGCTCCTCGTCTGGCGCGAACACCACCGGGGCCAGCACGATCGCTCCCGCGAGGGCGAGGTCGCGGGTGACCTCCTGCATCTCGCGGGCGAACCGGGTCGATCCGCAGATGCAGACGATCTCGGGGCGATCGGACCGTGCCATGGTGTCCGCGAGCGCGTCTCGGACCATATGCTCCCGCCGGTCCATCTCAGGACTCGACCGCGTCGCGGAACCAGGTGGTGAGGGTCGTGGGGTGCGTGATCGCGGTGCCCACGACCACGGCGAACGCCCCGGCATCCGCACAGGCCGCGGCCTGCGCGGGCGTGTGCACACGGCCCTCGGCCACGAGCACGGAGGTCGCGGGCAGGGCACCCGCGAGCTCGCCCAGGAGCTCGAGGTCGGGGCCCTCGGTGCGGGGACGCGCATCGGTGTAGCCGGCCAGCGTGGTGCCGACGACATCGGCTCCCGCCTCTGCCGCGGCGAGTGCCGACTCCACGCTGTCGCAGTCGGCCATGATCGGACCGGAGAAGCGCTCGCGGACGGCGGCGACGGTCTCGGGGAAGGTGCGGCCGTCGGGGCGGGGGCGCGTGGTGCCGTCGAGCGCCAGGACGTCCGCGCCGGCATCGAGGACGGCGAGGCAGTGATCGAGGGTGGGCGTGATGAAGACGCCCTCCGTGCCGTCCTTCCAGATCCCGATCACGGGGACGTCCACGGCCTCCTTCACCTGGCGGATGTCCTCGAGGCCCTGGGCGCGGACCGCGGCCGCACCGCCGCGCTCGACGGAGGCCGCGACCTGCGCCATGGTGCCGGGGTCGCGCATCGGCTCTCCGGGATAGGCCTGGCAGGACACGATGAGACGGCCCTCGAGGGCGGAGACCAGGGGATGCATGGCGGGATCCTTCCGGGAGCGGGACTTGAGGCTGCGCGTCGGGGACTGGAGGACAGACGGACGAGTGGAGCGGCGGACCGACGGATGCGGGTGGACGGACAGAGGCGGGCAGACGGAACGGGCGCCGGGTGAGCAGGGTCCCGGGTCAGGAGATCGCCCAGGCCGCCGCCCCCAGCAGTGCCGCGCGCGAACCGGCCCGCGCGCGGACCACGGGGGTGGCCGCGACGACGTCCATCGCCTCGCGCGCGACGCCCTGCCTGAGGGCATCGTCCCAGACCTCGCTCGCGCCGACCACGCCGCCCGCGAGGGCCACGGTCTCGGCGTCCAGCACGTTCAGGAGCGAGCCGATGACGCGGCCCGTGGCGAGACCGGCCAGGCGGTAGGCATCGCGGGCCGGGCCGTCTGCGGCGCGCGCGGCGGCGGCCAGGGCGGGGCCGTCGGCGCACTGCGCCGCGCCCGCGCCGAGGCGTCGGGCGAGGTCGAGGATCCCGGGCCCGGAGGCGAGTCCCTCGAGGTGCCCGACGCGACCGCACGTGCAGGGGACGGACGCGGCCTCGGGGACGGTCACGTGGCCCACGTGGCCCGCGGCGCCGCGCACGCCCACGACGGGCGTGCCGTCGACCACCTGGGCGCCGCCGATGCCCGTGCCCACGGCCACGAGCAGCAGGGAGGACGCGTCCCGTCCGGTGCCGAACAGGGCCTCGCCGAGTCCGTGCGCGTGGACGTCGTTGAGCGCTCGCGCGGGGAGCGCGAAGCGTTCCGTGAAGGCGGCGGCCACGCGCGTGCCCGGCCACCCCGGCAGCGAGGAGGTTGCGTGGGTGATCTCCCCGCGCGCGATGTCGACGACGCCGGCGGTCGAGATGCCGACGGCGCAGACCCGGTCATCCGCTTCACCGGCCCTGCTCGCACCGCCGGTCCTGCTCCCACTGCCGCTCGTGTCGCCTGTCACGTGCGATGCGGCATGGAGGGCCGCCTCGAGCACGGCCCGGGCCCCTTCGCGCGCGGGGGTCGGGACGGTCGTCTCCTCGAGCACCTCGGCGCGGGAGCGGTTCGGGGCGATCCTCACCCGTGCGGCCGTGATCTTGGTGCCGCCGATGTCGAGCGCGAGCACCGTGAGCGGAGTGCTGCCGGTCGCGGCGGCCTCCGAGCCATGGTCAGTCGCCGTGGGCTCCGTGGGCTCCGTGGGCTCCGTGGGCTCCGTGCGCTCCGCGTGCTCAGCGGGCGGCATCCAGCAGTCCCGCCTGGTCGAGGATGGCGCGGATGCGGCCGACCGCCTCGCCCTCGATGGAGGTCATGGGCAGCGACATCGCGTTGGTCGAGATGACGCCCAGCTCGCGCAGCGCGGTCTTGAAGGCGCCCACGCCGGCGGCCGGCCCCACCTTGTCGGTGGGCTGGAAGACGATCTCGAACAGGGCCGCGAGGCGATCCTGCTCCGCCCGCACGGTGTCCCAGTCGCCCGCGCGGGCCGCGCGGTCCATGCGCACGTACCCGGCGGGATCGACGTTGCCGAGCCCCGGCACCGAGCCGTCGGCCCCCGAGAGGTAGGCGCCGTCGACGACGACCTCGTGGCCCGTCAGCAGCGTCAGCGGGGACCCTGCCGCGCGGTTCAGGGCGGCGAGGCGGCGGAAGGCCACGTCGTCGCCACTGGAGTCCTTGACCCCGGCGATCGCGCCGTCGGCCGCCAGCTCCATGAGCTGGGCGGGGGCGAGCTTGACGTGCACGCAGACGGGGATGTCGTAGGCCCACACGGGCACGGAGGAGGCCGCGCCGATCGCCCGGAAGTGGGCGCCGATCTCGTCGGGACCGGTGATCGCGTAGAACGGCGCGGTCGCGACGACACCGGCGACGCCGTGCTTCTCGGCGGCCCGCACGTGGGAGATCACCCGGTGGGCCTGCATGTCGATGACGCCCGCGAGCACCGGCACCTGACCGGCGACCTCGCCCACGACGGCGTCGAGCACGCGGTCGCGCATGGCGTCGTCGTGGTAGGCGACCTCGCCGCTCGAGCCGAGCGCGAAGATGCCGTCGACCCCGGCCTCGAGGAGTCGGCCGACGAGCCGGCTCAGGCTCGCCCGGTCGAGGTCGCCCTCGGCGGTCAGCGGGGTCAGCAGCGGCGGGACGACGCCCCGCAGCGCGGTCGATCCGTCGGTGGTCCCGGGTGCGGTGGTGGTCATGGTGTCTCCTCCGAGAAGTTCGTGTGCAGTTTCGATGATCCCTGTGCTCACAGCAGCGTGGGCGCCGCGGCGAGCAGGGAGCGGGTGTAGGGGTCCTCGGCGTCGGCGAAGACCTGTGCGGCGGGGCCGTGCTCGACGGCGCGTCCGCGATTCATCACCAGGATCTCGTCGGAGACGAAGCGGACCGTCGAGATGTCGTGGGAGATGAAGACGAGACCCAGGCCGAGCTCGGCCTTGAGGTCCATGAGCAGGTTGAGCACCTGGGCGCGGACCGAGACGTCCAGGGCGCTCGTGGGCTCGTCGGCCACGATCACGTCCGGTTCCAGGGTGAGGGCCCGCGCGATCGCGACGCGCTGGCGCTGGCCGCCGGAGATCTGGCGGGGGAGAACGTCGAGCGCGGAGACGGGCAGGCCGACCTGGTGGACGAGCTCGGTGACTCGATCGAGCCGCTCCTTCTCGGTGCCGATGCCATGGACCCGCAAGGGGTCCATGAGCGCCTCGCGGACGACGAGTCGCGGATTGAGGGCCGTCGCCGGGTCCTGGAAGACGACCGAGATGGTGCGGCCGAGGTCCCTGCGGGCGGCGCGGGAGCGCCCAAGCGCCGAGCCGTGGAAGAGGACCTCGCCGCTGGTGACCTTCTGCAGTCCGGTCATCACGCGCGCCAGGGTCGATTTGCCCGAGCCGGATTCGCCGACGATGCCGAGCACCTGTCCGCGGTCCACGCTCAGGCTGATGCCGTCGACCGCGCGGATCGTGTCGGGGTGCAGGAGCGAGCCGGTGCGCAGGCGGTGCACCACGTGCACGTCGCGCAGCTCGATCACCGGGCCGTCGCCCCGGTCGTCGCGGGCCTCGCCGCGGGGGCGGGCATCCTGGGCGCTCATGAGCGGACTCCTCGGTCGTCGGTCTGCGATGCGGGGCGAGGGGACCCGCCGGTGGTCGGGGCCGTGCGCTGCGCGGACGGATCCGGGGCGCCGTCGAAGGACAGCGCGGCGGGGACCCGGTCGATCGTCGCCACCAGGTGCTCGCCGGCCCGGGGCCCGGCGGAGGCCCCTGCGAGCTCGCGCTCCTCGATCGCGACGAGCCGCGGGCGCACGTCGGGGCGGGCCGACGGATCCTGCGAGCGCGGGGCGAAGCGGTCCCCGGTCGCGAACTCCCGCGGCGAGGGCACGGTCCCGGGCACCTGCAGCAGGCGCTCGGCACGGGCCTCGATCGAGAGCACGGAGCCCAGCAGGCCCCGCGTGTACTCGTGGCGGGGATCGGTGAGGATCTGGGCGGTGCGGCCCTGCTCCACGACCTGGCCCGCGTACATCACGGTGATCCGGTGGGCGAGCTGGGAGACCAGGGCGAGGTCGTGGCTCACGAAGACCATCGCGAACCCCAGCTCCTCGCGCAGCCGCTCGAGCAGCTCCACGACCTGCCTCTGCACGGTCACGTCGAGTGCCGTCGTGGGCTCGTCGGCGATCACCAGGCGGGGGTCGCGGGTCAGCGCCATCGCGATCAGCACGCGCTGGCGCTGCCCGCCGGAGAGCTCGTGCGGGTAGGAGGCGAGCGTGCGCGCGGGCTCGAGGCCCACGAGCTCGAGCAGCTCCTCGGCGCTGCGGGTCCCGCCGCGAGAGGTCAGCTGCTTCATCTGCGAGCGGATCAGCATCGAGGGGTTCAGCGAGCTGAGCGCGTCCTGGTAGATCATCGCGACGTCGTGGCCGCGCAGCGCGTTGAGCTGCTTCGATCCCAGGTCCAGGACGTTCCTCCCGTCCAGGAGCACCTCACCGCTCACCCGGGCCGTGCGGGGGAGCAGTCCCATGATCGCGAGGCTCGTGACGGACTTGCCGGACCCCGACTCGCCCACCAGTCCCATGGTCTCGCCGGGGCGCACCGAGAACGAGACGTCGTCGACGATGTCGACGTCGCCGTGCGCCTCGGGGAAGGCGACCCGCAGGTTGCGCACCTCGAGGATCGGAGCGCCGGTCGCGGGCTCGGGACGCTCGCCCCGCGCCTGCTCGGCCTCGCGGAGCCTGCGCAGCGAGTCGTGCAGGACCTGTCGGGCGGTGTCGGCGTCGGTCGCGCCGAGCACGTCCTCCGCAGGCTCTGCGCCCTCGTCGACCGACGGTTCGGCCTCGGAACGATCCGACCCGGGTTGCTCGTCCGCGGCGGGGCGCGCGACGGCTCGGGCGTCCTCGACCACGGGGCTCTGCTCGGCCTCCGCCAGGACCTTCTCCTGCGCGCGCTCATCGGCGTCGACGTCGACCGACGCCTTGATGCGGGGGCTCGCGAGGGTGTCGGTGAGGCCCTCGGAGAGGATGTTCAGGGCGAGGACGGTGAGCAGGATGGCGACGCCCGGGAAGAACGTCGGCCACCAGTAGCCCGCCAGGAGCACGGCCTTGCCCTCGCTCATGATGTTGCCCCAGGAGGGCGAGGGCGGCTGCACGCCCGCGTTGATGAACGAGAGCGAGGCCTCGAAGACGATCGCGTCGGCCACGAGCACGGTCGCGAAGACCATGATCGGCGCAAGGCAGTTGCGCGCCACGTGCTTGAACAGGATCCAGGCCGTCGAGGCGCCCATGACCTGTGATGCCGCGACGTAGTCCTCGCCGAACTGGGCGAGCACGTTCGCGCGGACCACGCGCGCCAGCTGCGGCACGTACAGGAAGGCGATCGCGAAGATGATCACCGGCAGCGAGGTGCCGAAGACGGCCACGAAGACGGCCGCGAGCGCGATGCCGGGGAACGCCATGATCACGTCGAGGATGCGCATGACGACCTCGGAGGGCAGCTTCGCCGCGGTCGCGGCAAAGGATCCCAGGACGGCGGCGACCACGAGCGCTGCGGCCGTGGCGCACAGGCCGATCAGAAGCGAGGAGCGGGCGCCGTGCAGCAGTCGCGAGAACACGTCGCGGCCCACGCTGTCGGTGCCCATCCAGTGCTCCGCGCTCGGGGGCTGCACGGGGGAGCCGGTCGCGAGCGGGTCGAAGGGGCTGATGACGGACGCGAGTGCGGCGGCCAGGATCAGCACGGCGAGGAAGCCCAGGGCGATCTTCGAGGGCAGGGGGAGGGAGCGCAGCGCGCCCGGGCGCGCGCCGCTGACGGAGGCGAGGCGGGTGCCGAGTCGTCGTCGCATGTCAGATGCTCCTGATCCGGGGGTTGACGAGCACGTAGAGCAGGTCCACGAGGATGTTCACGACGATGAAGGCGATCGCCACGGTGAGCGTCACGCCCTGGACGAGGAACACGTCGTTGCGCTTCACGCCGTCGAGGATGAGCTGGCCCATCGCCTGGATGTTGAAGATGATCTCGATGATCACCGCGCCGCCCATCAGATAGCCCACGCGCAGGCCGAGCACCGTGATCGGGGTGATGAGCGCGTTGCGCAGCACGTTGCGCGCGACCACGACCGGGTAGGGAACGCCCGCGCCGACCGCCGTGCGCACGTAGTCGCGGTCCAGCTCCTCGACCATCGCCGTGCGCACCACGCGGGTGAGGGAGCCCGCGACCGGTACGCCGAGGGCGATGGCGGGGAGCGCCACGTTGTGGGACCAGGCGGCCGGGTCCGTGAGCGGACCGCCCCACTGGCTGACCAGGGCGGGGAAGGCGCCCCAGCCGCCCGGGACCTCGCCGAGCCACTGGATCAGCAGGATCGCGAGCCAGAACGACGGCGTCGCGAGGGCGGCGACGGACAGCACGCGGATGAGCTGGTCGGGCCAGCGGTCGCGGAACAGGGCGGCGAGGACGCCCAGGATCGCGGCCAGGACGATCGCGAAGGCGAGGCCCAGGAAGGTCAGCTGCAGCGTGATGGGGAAGGCCTTGGCGACCACGTCAGTGACGGGAGTGTTGCCGCTGGTGGTGCCGAGGTCTCCGTGGAGCATGCCGCCGAGGAACCGCAGGTAGCGGATGACCAGCGGGTCGTTCAGCCCGTTCGCCTCGCGGTACTGGGCGAGGGCGGCGGGCGAGGCGGACTCGCCGAGCGCGAGGCGCGCCGGGTCCGACGGCGAGAACGACATCACGACGAACACCAGCAGGGTGACGCCGAGGATCATGAGCGGCAGCGAGACGAGTCGCCTGCCGATCAGACGGACGAGTGGGGACACGGATCCCTCCAGGCGGGCCGGGGGCGGACGGGCGGTGCGGGGCGGCGGGGGCCGGGCC